>CAJYHD010000453.1 GCA_913773715.1 uncultured Sphingobium sp. | reverse complement strand
AGGCGCGGCTATGGGGCGGAAGGCGACTATGACGCGGCGGCGGCGGAAGAATGGGTCTGCCGCGCCTTGCAGGTCGGGGGCCATGCCGATGACGCCGCCGCCTTTGCCGCACACATCAAGACGCTGCTGGGTCAGGAGGAATACCGGGCCACCGGAATCCACGACGATCGCCGTTACGACCGCAACGTCCGCGCGCACCTGCGCAAGATCGCGAAGATGACGAAGGCAAATGAGGGATTTGCGAACACGCTTCGCTACCGGGCGTAATCGCTGACCCGATGATCGTCCGTAACGCGCAGCGAACGTTCGCTGGCGCGGCAAGCGCGTGGATCTTCATCGTCATAGCGCTCCCGGCCTCTGCCAAGGCGGAAATCTGGCCTGCCCGATCATGCATGCAAGGTCCCCTTTCCGATGCGCAGGCACGATGCCATGCGGCGCTCCTGCCGGTAGGTCGCGGAATCTTCGACCGAGCGTGAAATGATACCGATGCGCGACATGAGCGAGGACGGCATGTCCGTCCCGCCATCGCCCACCAAAATGATCGATGTGCCCGTCGCATACTTTTGTCTGACCTAATCGTGAATCAGCCTTCAGCAACACAAACTGTCGGATTGGAAACTCGGCTAATTCAGGCATGATATCTGCTATTTGGTGATGCCTGAGGCCCTTTCGAGCAGCGGGCGACCCGCTCTCACTAATAAACCTTCAAAATGGCAAATGAGATCAGCCTGTTTCTGATAGGGCAGAACCTCTGTCTGGCGTCAAAAATCACCCTATGGACTGACAATCGAAGCGCCCTACAAAGTCCATTTTTGGAGATAATTGAACAAATCCATGACCTTGCCTGCCGAACGGCATCATCGCGCCGCCCATGCAATTTCATTTGTCAGTCAACTAAAATTATGCCACCTAAGCGTCGAGCCGCATCATAGCGGACGTACATGGAGGGGGATGATATATGCGAGATGTTGCATCGCGCCGTCTGTTCGGCGCATCCTTGATCGCGATCGCCGCGGTCGGTTTGAGCGGCACGGCCACTGCGCAGGTCGCCGCGCCACCACCGCAACAGGGTGCCGATGTACAGGTCGAAAAGGGCCGCGACCCCAACGCCCCGACCGGGTCGTTGAATGTCACCCAGGTCGCACAGCAGCAGGGCGTCTCCGAACAGGATATCGTGGTGACGGGCGTGCGTGAATCGCTGCGCTCCGCCCAGGCGCTGAAGCGCAATGCCAATCAGATCATCGACTCGGTTCAGGCGCAGGATATCGGCAAGCTGCCCGATGCCAACACGACCGAAGCGCTGCAGCGCATCACCGGCGTCCAGATCCAGCGCCGTTATGGCGAAGGCGCGACCGACTTCGACCACCGCACCTCGCCCGCCATCACGGTGCGCGGCCTGACGCAGGTGCAGAACTTCCTCGACGGCCGCGCCATCTATTCGGCGTCGGGCGGCCGCGCCTTCGACCTGGAGGGCATTCCGCCCGAACTGCTCGCAGGGATCGACGTCTACAAGAATGCGCCCGCCAGCATCATCGAGGGCGGTGTTGGTGCCGCGGTCAATCTGCGCACGCGCCTGCCGTTCGATCAGCCGGGCCAGACGATCAGCGGCACCGTGCGCGGCAACTATTACGACCGTGTCGACAAGTTCGGCTATTCGGCCTCGGGCCTGTACAGCAATCGTTTCGACACCGGCATCGGCGAGGTCGGCATTCTCGTCAACGCGGTCTACTCGACCGCGCATTACCGCCAGGACGGCATCCTCGCCAATCCGCAACAGCCGATCCCGGCGGGATCGATTGCCGGTGCGCCCGCCAATGCCAAGGCGCCCATGGGCCTGCAGGTCTATGACGATCTGGGCGATCGCAAGCGCCTGGGCGTCGCAGCGGCGATCCAGTGGCAGGCCGCCGACAATCTTCGCGTCACCGGCCAGTATCAGCTGGCCAAATACTGGTTCAATCGTCGCGGCGCCTATTACTACACGGTCAATGGGGGCACCCAGTCCGACCCGCTGCCGGGGGCGCCGTTCACCTTCAACAGCGAAGGCTATGCGACCTCGGGTTCGCTGCAGCGGCAGAATTTCGAGACCGGCCGCTTCGACCAGCAACTGTGGAGCCAGAGCCAGAATTTCACGCTGGGCGTGGACTGGCAGGCGACACCGCGCGCCAAGGTGCATTTTGATGCGCAGTATCTCAAGAGCTATTACAATGCCGATCGCAACGGCAACGTCCTGACGCTGTTCACGGCGGCCGGGCAGAACACGCCGACGGGGTCGCCGCATCCCTCGATCATCGACTTCGACCTGCGCGGCAAGCGTCCGCAATGGGATGTGCGCGACAAGGCGCTGCTGACCAACCCGGCCAACTATGCGACCTCGTTCATCGCCGATGCGTTGCAGCGCAACGACGCCGATACGCTCGCGCTGGCCTATGACATCGAATATGATCTGGAGGGCGGGGTCCTGAAGAAGCTGCGCGGCGGCGCGCGCTATTCGGGCAATACGATCGACCTGCGCGGAACCTGGAACGGCGTCTGCCTCTATGCCACCGGCCCCGATCCGAGCTGCTCGGCCAAGGACGGCACGCCGCTGATCCCATTGACCCGCAATCCGCAGCTGTCCATGCCCGCGCCGTCGCCGCACTTCTTCGACGGGCGCAGTGTGACCGGCGGCCTTCTCTATCCGGCCTTCCCAGGCGGCACCAGCGCCGCGACCGGCGATGTCTGGGCGCAGACCAAGGCGCTCTATGCGCTGTTCGGCGCGAAGACCAAGGACGCCTTCACCCCGGGCGACCTCAACGCGCAGACCGAGAAGACCTATACGGCCTGGGGCGCGGTCGATTACGAGTTCGCGGCGGGCGATGTCCGCTTCGACGGCAATCTGGGCGTGCGGCTGGTCAAGACCGACGTGACCTCGTTCGGCACGCAGTTCAATTCGAACGGCACGACGTCGCCGCTGTCGATCAAGAACAGCTACAGCCGCGCCTTGCCGAGCGTGAACCTGCGAGCCCAGATCACCGATCAGTTCCAGATGCGCTTCGCCTATTCCAAGGGGCTGGCGCGGCCGAACTTCGACCAGTTGTCGACCAACCTGACGCTGAACAATCCGAACCAGGTCAACCCGATCACGGGACGGCCGAGCGCCAGCTCGGGCAATCCGCGCCTACGGCCTATCGCATCGGACAATTTCGACCTGACCGCGGAATGGTATTTTGCCCCGGCGGGTTCGCTGACCGGCGGCCTGTTCTACAAGAAGGTCAACGGGTTCCTGGCGAGCGGCACTTTGGTCCAGACCTTCCAGGGTCGCGCCTATGACGTCAGCACGGTGCTGAACTCGGGCAACGGCACGGTCAAGGGCGCCGAAATCGGCTATCAGCAGTTCTTCGACTTCCTGCCGGGCCTGCTCAGCGGCTTTGGCCTGCAGGCGAACTACACCTATGTCGACTCGAACGTCACCAACCCGTTCGCCGTCGCCGGTTCCGGCCAGACCCAGCTGCCGCTGGAGAAGCTGTCGAAGCACAACTACAATCTGATCGGATTGTACGAAAAGGGACCGCTGACCGCGCGGCTCGCCTATAACTGGCGGTCGAGCTATCTTGACCAGACGTTCGGCGCGGGCACCAACCAGCCGCAATATGCCAAACCCTATGCGTCGCTCGATGCGTCGATCAGCGTCAACGTGAACAGCCACATCGCGGTCTCCGCCGATGCGGTGAACCTGACCAACCGGATGAACGTCACGTATATCGGCACTCAGGGTCAGCCGCTGCAATATCAGCTGAACGATCGTCGCTTCGGCCTTTCGCTCCGCGCAACCTATTGATCCCCGCCTGCCGGCATGGTCTGACTATCGGATCATGCCGGCATTTTTTCGTCAGGGGTAGGAACGATCATGGCAACCGCGCCCGCGCTGGAATTTGCGGCCGATGCCGTCCCGACCGTCCGCCATATCGGCCATGAAGGCGAGCCGGTGGTGATCCTCGATCGCGCGACCGGATGGCTCGACCAATTGCGCGATTTCGCCGCGACGCGCTCCGAATTCGCCCCCGCCGCCACGATGGGCAGCGGCTATCCCGGCCTGCTCGGCCCCGCTCCGCTCGCCTATATCGATGCGATGGTGCGACGCGTCCTGCCCTTGATCGCGACCCACTTCACGGGCGCCGCCGTTCGCCCCGCCCGCGCACGCGGCAATTTCTCGCTGGTCACCACCGATCCCGCCCTGCTCAGCGAGGATCAACGCGTGCCGCACGTCGACACCGCCGACCGGCTGCAATTCGCCACCGTCCATTTCCTGTCGCCGGACAATGACGACGGCACCGCCTTTTTCCGCCACCGCGCCACCGGCTTCGAGACGCTGGATGCCGCGCGCCTGCCCCGGTATCATGCCGCGCGCGAAAGCGACCCGCCACCGCCGCCAGGCTATTGCACCGATGGCGATGCCGCGTTCGAGGTGATCGACGCCGTTTCCGCCAAGCCCGACCGGCTGATCCTGTACCGGGCGAACCTGCTGCATTCAGGACGGATCACCCGCCTGCCCGCCCAGGCCAACGGCCCCAGGACGGGGCGGCTGACCGGCAATCTCTTCCTGCAATGCAGGCTCGCGGCATGAGTGACGACTCGCCTATCGGCCGGATCGCGATCATCGGCGGGGGGACCGCCGGTTGGATGGCGGCCGCCGCGCTCGCCCGCGTGCTGGGGCCGCAGGGGCCGATGATCACG
>CAJYHD010000452.1 GCA_913773715.1 uncultured Sphingobium sp. | reverse complement strand
GCCGACCTTGATCTCGCCGTCGTCGGGCTTCTCCTGACCGGTGATCATCTTGAACAAGGTGGTCTTGCCGGCGCCGTTCGGGCCGATGACGCCGACGATGCCACCGGGGGGCAACATGAACGACAGGTTTTCGAACAGCAATTTGTCGCCATAGGCCTTGCTGATGTTCTTGGCCTCGATCACCTTGCCGCCGAGGCGCTCGGGAACCTGAATGACGATCTGCGCCTTACCGGGCGAACGATTTTCCTGGCTCGCGACCAGTTGCTCGAACTTGGCGATACGCGCCTTGGACTTGGTCTGGCGGCCCTTGGGACCCTGACGAATCCATTCCAGCTCGTCCTTGATCGCCTTCTGGCGTCCCGACTCTTCGCGCGACTCCTGCTCGAGACGCTGAGACTTCTTCTCGAGATAGGTCGAGTAATTGCCTTCGTAGGGGAAATATTTCCCGCGATCGAGTTCGAGAATCCAGCCCACCACATTGTCGAGGAAGTAACGGTCGTGGGTGATCATCAGCACCGCACCCGCATATTCCTTGAGGTGGTTTTCCAGCCAGGTGACGCTTTCGGCGTCGAGATGGTTGGTGGGTTCGTCGAGCAGCAGAATATCGGGCTTCTGGATCAACAAGCGAGTGAGCGCGATACGGCGCTTTTCACCACCCGACAGGTTTTCGACAGACCAATCCGAAGGCGGGCACCGCAGCGCTTCCATCGCGATTTCGAGCTGATTGTCGAGCGTCCAGCCATCGACAGCGTCGATCTGCTCCTGAAGCGTGCCCATTTCCTCCATCAGCGCGTCGAAATCGACATCCTCCGGCGGATCGGCCATGATCATGCTGATCTCGTTGAAGCGATCCATCTTGTCCGCGATGCCGCGTGCGCCGTCCTTGACGTTTTCCAGCACCGTCTTGCTCGGATCGAGCTGCGGCTCCTGCGGCAGATAGCCGACGGTGATGTTCTCGCCCGGCCATGCTTCGCCGGAATAATCGGTGTCGATGCCGCCCATGATCTTCATGAGCGTGGATTTGCCCGCGCCGTTGGGACCGACGATGCCGATCTTGGCGCCGCGATAGAATTGCAGGCTGATGTTGCTGAGCACCGGCTTCGCCGCTCCGGGGAAGCTCTTGGTCATGCTTTTCATGACATAGGCATATTGCGATGAGGCGGACATGGGTTCGCGCAGCTCCAAATGGACGAGTGAAATCGGGCGGGAGTTAGCGGAGGCGGAACGCATTGGCAAATGGGTGATCGCTCACTAAGCCTTCAGCCATGCAGAAAATCCGACAGGTCCAGCTTGCCGCCCTGCTCATCGGCAGCATCCTCACCCCCACCCTCCCCCTTTCCGCCGCGCCGCCGCATAGCGATAGCGTTCTGGAAGCGGCGTTGCGTGACGATGTGGCCTGGTCTTTCGCCGAAGGACTGACGACGGAAGTCGGACCGCGCCCGGCTGGCACGCCAGCGGAAGCGCGCGCGCGTGATTGGGCGGTGACGCGGTTGAAGAGCCTCGGCTTCTCCAACGTGCGCACCGAACCTTATACCATGCCCGTCTGGGTGCGTGGCGAGGATGAAGCGCAGATCGTGGCTCCCTTCCCTCAGCGATTGGTACTGGCTGCGTTGGGGAACAGCGGTTCGACCTCGGAAAAAGGCATCGAGGGCGAGGTTGTTTACTTCCGGTCCATCGCCGACCTTGAGGCTGCACCGGCCGCCAGCCTACGCGGCAAGATCGCCTTTGTCAGCCATGGCATGACGGCGACGCAGGATGGATCGTCCTATGGCTATTTCGGTGCCGCCCGGCGTCAAGGTCCGAGCATCGCGTCGAAGAAAGGCGCGATCGCGATCCTCATCCGTTCGATCGGCACGGACCATCACCGGATTTCGCATACCGGCGTCCAGATGTGGGCTGATGGGGTGAAGCCCATCCCGGCAGCGGCGCTCAGCGTGCCGGACGCCGAGCAACTGGAGCGCGTGATCGGACGTGGTCAGCCGGTGAAGCTGCGGCTCAAGCTGACATCGAAGATGCTCAAGGGTCAGCCATCGGGCAATGTGATCGCCGAAATCCCCGGCAGCGATCCGGCGGCGGGCATCATCGTCGCGGCCTGCCATCTCGACAGCTGGGACCAGGGCACCGGGGCGATCGATGACGCGTCTGGTTGCGGTATCGCAGCGGCTGCGGCGTTGCAGGTGGCCATGGCCGGTCAGCCGCGTCGCACTATCCGCGTGCTGATGGCGGGGGCAGAGGAAGTGGGCGGCGATGGCGCGCGCGCTTATTATAAGGCCCACGGTAGCGAGAAGCATGCGCTGGCACTGGAGTCGGATTTCGGCGCGGATCGGATCTGGCGCGTCGATTTCAAGCTGCCGCAGGGACATGAGGCTTTGGCGACCCGCATTGCCGACGCACTCGCGCCGCTTGGCGTGGGTGCCAGCAAGCAGGAAGCGGGCGGCGGGGCGGATATCGGGCCTCTCGTGAAAGCCGGCGTTCCAGTTATCGATCTCCAACAGGACGGCACGCGCTATTTCGACATCCACCACACGCCGGATGACACGCTGGACAAGATCGATCCCGCGCAGTTGCGGCAGAATGTGGCGGTCTGGGCTGTCACGATCGACATAGCCGCCAATGCTCCAGAAACATTGGGCGTGAACTAAACTTTTATAGTAGAGAACGTCCCGTCGCGCGATTCCATCGGTTTGCCGACACAGAAAAGCATTGATTTGTGCAGCGCACACGTTAATGCGGGTCGCTCGCGTAGGGTCACATCGTAACGTGCCAGACGCGGCATAATGCTATGGGAGCCGTACACAATGAAGAAGATCGCTGCTGTTTTCGCTTCGGCCAGCCTGATGGCCCTCGCCGCTTGCGGTGAGAAGCCGGCCAACGAAACCGCAAACGCTTCGAACGCCGTTGTCGAAAACGTTGTCGAGAACGCCGCGAACGCTGCTGAGAACGCCGCGAACGCTGCTGAAAACGCCGCCAACGAGACTGCAAACAACGTTGCCGCGAACGCTGCTGAGTAATCTTCGCTTCCGCGAGATTTTCGAAGGGCGGGCCGCTTGAATGCGGTCCGCCCTTTTCGTTTGTGCTGCATATGCGATTGACGACACACAGATTTTCCCGCTAAGGGCCATCAACCGTCGGGGAGTAGCGCAGTCTGGTAGCGCGCCTGCTTTGGGAGCAGGATGTCGCAGGTTCGAATCCTGTCTCCCCGACCAACCGCTCAAAATCGTTTATTGTCAGCCTATTAGCTGCAATGGCTTGGGGGCTACGTAGCAGATAAACGTAGCA
>CAJYHD010000451.1 GCA_913773715.1 uncultured Sphingobium sp. | reverse complement strand
GCTACGCCTTGGCATTACAGCCGGAGCAATGTCAGTGACGCCGATGCCAGAGCCTATCGTATATCGCCGGGACGCGCGTGACGTCGTGACCGTCGCGTCGCTTGGCGACATCGTGGCGCTCTATCATCATCGCTCCGGTCAGACCCATATGGTCATCAGCCCCGTGCCGGAAATATTGGAGCGAATAGCGTTCGATGAACCAGTCTCCGCGCGCGACCTGCTCGACCGGCTCGCGCGCGATTTCGACCTGCCCGACGCGACCGAGGCGGACATAACCGCGCATCTTGACGCGCTCGTCGCGCTTGGACTGGTGCGCCGGGCATGAGGCATGCGATCACGCTGCGCATCGGTCCCGCGACCTTTCGCATCGGCTCGGCGTGGCCTCAGCCGGTCGTCGAGCTAGAGCGCCTCTATGCCGCCTATCCCGATGTAAGCGGCACCATCGCCGACTTCACGGTTCGCCTTCAACCGACCAGCTTCGCGCGTCGCTTCATACGCCCGTCGATCTTTATTACCGGCGACCATGGCTTGGCCGACGCTGCTCCGATGGGCCTTAATCATGGTCTGCTCGCCGCCGAAATGGGGATGAACCTCCAGATGGCGTTGGGCTGGCGGCGACATCTACTGCTGCATGCATCAAGCGTCGAAAAGGATGGCCGCGTACTGGTGATGACCGGCGAATCCGGGTCGGGCAAATCCACGCTCGCCGCCTTGCTTGGCGAGCGAGGCTGGCGCTTCATGGGTGACGAGTTTGCGCTGCTCGATTGCGAAACCGGCATGATCCTGCCTTTTCCGCGCCTCGTCAGCTTGAAGAACAAGGCGATTGCCGTGGTCGAGGCGGAAGTCGGTGGTTCGCGCATGGGGCCGCTGCTGCGCGCAACGGCCAAGGGCGACATTCGGCACATGACTCCCAACCGTGAAGCGATTGCCGGCATGGATGAAGGCGGCATGCCGAGCCTGCTGCTCTTTCCCCGCTTTGGCCATGCGGCGGACATTCGCCCCGTCGATCCCGCCGAAATCTTTATGCGACTGACGCAGGCCTCAACCAATTATGTGGCGATGGGGGAGGCTGGGTTCACCGCGCTTACGCGCTTCGTGGCGCAGGTCCCTTCGCGCGCGATCGATTTCCCGAGCGGAGACGATGCCATCGCGATGGTTGAACGGCTCTGGGAAGAACTGGCATGAGCGGGCGGCTGCTCGTCCACGTCCTACGCGATCCGGCTCATGCCGCGACGCTCGATGCTGGGGCATGGAACGCCTTGTTCGCGGCAGCTAAGGCGGAGCGTCTGATTGCGACGCTGGCGGTGCGGCTGGAGGGGCAAGACTTGCCTCCTGCCGCTCGGGCAGTTCTAGCCGATGCAATCCTCGATGCCGCCCGCGAAAGGAAACAGGCGCTGTGGGAAGCGGATCGAGCGGCCCATGCGCTGCGCGACCTTGGCGTGCGGGTCATCTTGCTCAAGGGGACCGCCTATGTAGCGACGGAGGTTTCTGCGGGGCAGGGACGGTTTGTCGGCGACCTCGACATTCTTGTTCCGCGCGCGGCGATACGCAGCGTGGAAGCAGCGCTGATCGCGGCGGGCTGGGAATGGGTGAAGGAAGACGCCTATGACGACGCCTATTATCGCGAGTGGATGCACGAACTGCCGCCGATGATCCATGTCGAGCGCGACAAGATGATCGATGTCCATCACACGATCCTGCCGCTGACCGCCCGGCCTACGCCCGACGCAGAAGCCCTAATCGCGGACGCGCAATATATAGGCGATGGGTTATATACCCTCTCGTCCGAAGATCGCGTGATCCATGCAGCCGCGCACATGCTCGCCGACGGGGATTTGCAAGGCGGCTTGCGAAACCTGTGGGACATCCACTGCC
Organism: uncultured Sphingobium sp.; assembly: GCA_913773715.1. Next base: position 1,298 of record CAJYHD010000451.1, on the reverse strand, counting down.
TGCTGCCGGAAGCCGATTTGGCCAAGCTCCACGAACGCGCGCATCACCATGGCCTTGCTCGACATGTCGCGCAGGCGGCCCGTCTCGCTGCCGCGCTTTATGGCAAAGGCAGTCGCCTGACGCTGTGGGATCGAATCGTCATCACCCGACTGCTCGCGCGCGATGGATGGGGGCGGGAAACCCGGAAGTTGCTCGTCTTTGCTTTCTTCGTCCGTTCGCACTGGCTCCGAATGCCGCCGCTTATGCTGGCGCGGCATCTCTGGACCAAATGGCGCAAGGGACATCGGCCACAATAAGGACCATCATGCCAGCGGATGCTGGCATCTCAAGCCTTTTAGCGGAAGGGATGACCGAGCGCTCCACCGCCTGAGACGCAGCCTCGCAGGGTGACGAGCAAAGGGGCGGCTCTAGTCCTTCTTCAAGATATCCAGCGCCAGCACCGTCAGCGCTTCGCTCGCTGTGCCGATCACCTGATCCGCCTGCGGTGCCCAGAATGGGCTGTGCAACGATGGCAGGGTCGCGGTTCCGGCCTGAGCCGCCGCCATCTTGTCCGCCGGCACGCCGCCCACCCAGAAGATGAAGCTCTTGATCGACTTGTCCGCGCGATAGAAACGACCGAAATCCTCGCCCCCCATGACGGCGGGTGTCTTGACGATCCGCCCCTCCGGGAAATGGACCTTCAGCACGCCCGCCATTTCCTCGGCAAATTCAGGCGGATTGTAGGTGGATGGCGTGAACTCGTCCTGCACCGTCACGACCGGCATCTTGTCCGATGGAACGCCCGCCGCGATCGCTTCGCCTTGCGAAATGCGCTTGATTCCCTCGATCAGCTTCGCGCGTGTCTCGTCGGAATAGCTGCGCACCGTCAGAAGCAGCAGTGCTTCGTCGGGAATGATATTGTGCTTGGCGCCCGCCTGGAAGCTGCCGACCGTGACGACGGCGGGGTTCTGAGGGTCCTGCTCGCGGCTAACAAGCGTCTGAAGCGTGGTGACGATCCGCGAACCCAGCACGATCGGATCCTTGGTCGTCTGCGGATAAGCCCCATGACCGCCGACCCCGCGCACCTTGATATCGACGCTATCGACATTGGCGAGCGCATAGCCCGGCGTATAGCCAATCTGTCCGGCAGGGAGGTTGGCGGCGTCGTGGAACGCAATGGCATGAGTGGGCTTGGGAAAGCGAGTGTAAAGTCCGTCTTCCAGCATCATGCGCGCGCCCTTGCCGATTTCCTCGGCCGGCTGAAGGATCATGACCAAAGTCCCCTTCCACTCATCCTTGCGCGTGGAGAGCAACTTCGC
>CAJYHD010000450.1 GCA_913773715.1 uncultured Sphingobium sp. | reverse complement strand
GAACGGCGCGACCATAAGTAGAGGCGGGTAACTGGCGTCCACCGGCCAAGGTCGCCGCGACGTCATAGGCGGCCTGTTCTTCTTCGGTGAGATCGGCGGGCCGCTGCCCTGCGGCGATCGCGGCAATTTTCTCGTTCGACAGCCCGGCGGCCTCGCCGACCCGTTCGTGCGCGTAAAGTTCATAACGGGAATTCATCGCCGCGCCGGTGGCGAGGATTGCGACCTCGTGCGCTGCCTTGGGAAGGCTCGCATTGTCGATCAGCGCCTTTGTGTAGACCCAGGCGGCGCGACCGAATGCCGGGAAGCGGAGCATCGGTGCGAATGGTCCGATGAGCGCGCCATCGGTCCGACGGGACACGAATCCCTTGAGGTGCTCAGCGATGTATCCGCTCATCTCATCGTGCAGCGAGCGGAGATCCTCCGGCATGTCTGCCGGAGGAAATGGAGGCGCGCGCATCAGGCGGCCTCGTCCATCTCGCGCTTCAGACTGGCCATGTCGATGACATAGCGGAACCGCACGTCCTCGTTTTTGACCTTCTTGTAGGCCGCATTGACGTCCTGGATGTCGATCACCTGGACGTCGGGCGCGACGCCCTTCTCGGCGCAGAAGTCGAGCACCTCCTGCGTTTCGGCGATCGACCCGATCAGCGAGCCCGCCAGCGTCCGGCGGTGCATGATGAGTTCCTGGTTATTGTAGCCGGGGATCTGATCGAGCGCACCGACCGCGCAATAGGTCGCATTGCGCTTCAGGAGCGTGATGAACGGGTCGACCTTGTGCTTTTCGGGAATGGTGGAAAGGATGAAGTCGAAGCTTAGTTCCAGCTCCTTATAGGCGTCCTTGTCACTCTCGATCACGACTTGGCTGGCGCCCAACGCCTTACCAGGCTCGACCTTATCCTTGTCGGTCGTAAATACGGTGACATCGGCGCCCATCGCGACCGCAAGCTTCACCGCCATATGGCCCAGCCCACCCAGGCCGACGATGCCGACCTTGTCGCCCGCCTTCACGCCCCAGTGCTTGAGCGGCGAATAGGTGGTGACGCCGGCGCACAGGATCGGCGCCGCCGCTTCGATCGGCAGGCTTTCGGGCACCTTCAGGACGAAATCCTCCGGCACCACCATAACGTTCGAATAGCCGCCATAGGTGTTGTCCTCGGCGTAGGTGTTGACCCCATCCTCGGTCTGCGCGGCGGGCTTCATCGGGCCGTTGTAGGTCGCCAGCCAGCTGTTATGCCCCTCGCAATGATGCTCGTCGCCCTCGCGGCAGGGCTCGCACTGCCGGCAGCTGTCGATCATGCAGCCGACCCCGACGAGGTCGCCGACCTTGTGCCGCGAAACGCTCGCACCGGCAGCCGAGACGCGGCCGACGATCTCATGGCCCGGCATGCAGGGATAGACCGTATTGCCCCAGTCGTTCTCGACCTGGTGAATGTCGGAATGGCAGACGCCGCAATAGAGGACGTCTATCTGCACCTCGTTGGCCTTCGGCTCGGGGCGATCGAACTCGAGGGGCTTCAGGCGGCTGAACGAATGCTTGGCGGCGTAGCCGAGGGCCTTGGTCATCCTGTGTATTCCTTGTTTCGATTAATCAGGCGTTTGCGCTGGTCGGCTCGTGATAGGGGCAGCCGTTCACGCGCGCCCTGAAGTCCGCGGAGTGACGGTAGGTCTCGTTGCGCGCTCGGTTGACGTTGCCGAGCGGCTGGTGCGCCACGAGCCCGGTCCAGATGCTGAAGCGTGTTTCCTCATCGATCTTGCGCACCTGGGCCGGATTCCAGCTATCCTGCGCCGGTACGCGCAACACGGCGACGCGCTGGAACGGCGAGACCTCCTCGTCCCATTCGACCGTGGGGTCTTCGATCGGCTGCTTTTCGAGGTCGCGGCAAAGCTGGACCTGGAATTCCCATTCCGCATCGAGCCGTTCCATCTCGACCCGCACATCCTCGCGGATCGCATCGGGTCGGTCGGCCGCCTCTACGATGCGGCCGGTCAGCGCGACCTGATCGGCCGCAATCGGCACCAGACGGTATTTGGCGATATATTCGCCCCAGCGATACGGCGTGACCGAATTGTAGGTCTCCCCCAGCGGATCGACGTTGGGCGTGCCGCCCAGCGTGTCGACCTTCGGGCTGTAGAGCCCGACTGCCTCCAGGGCGTTGTGCACGCCCCGCAACGCCGTTGAGAGCACCTCCTTGGTCCCCTCCATTCGGTCAGTCGTCTTGGCCAGCATCTTGACGTTGCCGAGGAAGGTCTTGGCGTCCTTTGCCACGAACACCTTGCCGTTGTTGGTCACGAAGTCTTGCGCCGTTCCTTCCGCACCGGGCAGGCGCTCGCCCTCGACGTCGAGCACCTTGATCGCGAGGCCCCGTGGCAGGCTGATGCCATCGCGTAGGATGTCGCCGGCATTGGTCGAGATGCGGATCAGCGCCTCATGCGTGCCGGGAGAGGCGAACGCTCCCTGTGCCAGCTCAGGCGGCAGGGCATCGTCGATGACGAATTCACCCCTAAGGACGCCGTGCGCCTTGGCATGCACGGAGCGGACCGCATGGCCGTAATCCTCCGCCGTTCGCTCCAGGATGACGTCGAACGCCTCGTTGAGCTGCTGGATGGTGTCGGCCTCGTCGGACTGCCTCTGTTCGACGTCGGGTGAATAGCGGACGGGTGAACCGGTCATGGCACGGCCTCGTGTTTTGAAAGGGGAGAAAGGCGGCAGTCGCCGCCCTTCCATATCGATCAACGCGCCAGCGCTGCTTTGAGCCGCGCTACAGCGAGGTCGTTCGCCTGCTTGGCGCCGCCAACTACCTTGGCCATGCCGAAGAACTCATGGGTGACGCCCGGGAAGGTCTTCTGCTCGACCTTGTCGCCGGCCGCCCGCATCGCGGCCGCCAGCGTTTCACCATCCGAGCGGAGCGGATCGATCTGCGCGTTGATGATCGTCGTCGGCGGCAGACCACGCAGGTTCGCGGCGACCAGGTTGAGACGCGGATCCTGCGCATCGGCCTTGCTCGTCTGATAGTAATAGCCGAACCACGGCAGCATCGCAGTGTTGAGCGGCTTGGCGTTCGCCGAGTCCCGCCGCGAAGGCAGCGTCA
>CAJYHD010000449.1 GCA_913773715.1 uncultured Sphingobium sp. | reverse complement strand
AGCGCCGCCGCCGAGCCTGCACCTTCCCCCAGCGCACCCGCTCCTGCGCCAAGCGCCACACCCGCGACGGCCTCGCCCAGCAACTGAAGATAGGATTGCTGGCTGATTTCGACTGCGCCCAACGAGCGCAGATGCTCGGTCATGAACTGGCAGTCGAGCAGCGAGAAGCCCGCGAACCGCAGCCGCGCCACCAGCCAGGCGATCGCGACCTTCGACGCATCGGTGCGACGCGACACCATAGATTCGCCGAAGAAGGCGCGACCAAGCGACACGCCGTAGAGGCCGCCGACAAGTTCCGCCCCTTCCCACACCTCGACCGAATGAGCGAAACCCAGTTCGTGCAGGTGGCGGTAGGCGCTTTCGATCTCACGATTGATCCAGGTTGATGGCCGGTCAGGCGCAGCCTCCGCGCAGAGTGCGACGATACCCGGGAAGTCGCGATTGGCCGTCACGCGGAAGCGGTCACGGCGGATCGTCTTGGCGAGCGAGGATGACAGGTGGAAGCCGCCCAGCGGCATGATCGCCCGCTGGCGTGGCTCGACCCAATAGACATCGTCCGCATCCCTGTCGTCGGCCATCGGGAACACGCCGATCGAATAGGCCTGCAACAAGGTCAGCGGATCGATGCTCATCACCGACAGGATAGGCCGCCCTGCCCTCGTTTCAAGCGGATACGGATCAGATTGCGCTGAGGCCCGCGTCGGCGAGGCCACGCCACAGGTGGATCGCCTGCACGCTTTCGCGCACGTCATGCACCCGCACCATCTGCGCGCCGAGTTGCGCTGCGCGAAAGACCAGCGCGATCGAGCCGCCCAGCCGATCGGCGGCGGGCGCTTCGTTCGACAGCGCTCCGATCAGGCGTTTGCGGCTACCGGCAAAGAGCAATGGGACGCCCAGGCTCTGGAACGTCGCCAATCCGTTCACCAGTGCAAGGTTGTCTGCCAGCGACTTGCCGAAACCGAGGCCCGGATCGATCATGATCCGATCGCGCGCGATGCCCGCATTGACGCAGGCAGCGATTCGGCGTTCGAGATGGTCGTACACGTCCGCGACGACATCGGTGTAGCCGCCGGGGTTGGCATGCGGATCGTCGCCTGTCGAGGGGGCGTGCATCAGGATGATGGGGCAGCCCGCCCTGGCGACCACCTCCATGCTGCGGGGATCATGCTCCAGCGCGCTCACATCGTTGACGATGCGGGCACCTGCCGCCAGCGCCGCCTCCATCACCGCCGCCTTGCGCGTGTCGATCGAGACAGTGACGCCGGACGCGGACAGGCGTTCGATGACGGGCGCGACGCGGGCTATCTCGTCGCCTTCCCAGACCTTTTCCGCTCTGGGCCGCGTGGATTCGCCGCCGACATCGATTAGCGCCGCACCGGCCGACGCCATGGCGAAACCGGCGTCCGCTGCCGCCTGCGCATCGCCCGTATGTTTGCCGCCGTCCGAGAAACTGTCGGGTGTGACGTTGAGGATGGCCATCACCTGCGGCGCATCGAAGCGGATCGTCCGATCGCCGAGCGAGAGTGGCGAACGCGGGGCGGAGATGTTGGCGGCCAGCCGGGTGGCGCGCTCTGCCAATCGGTCAGGCAGGCGCGCGACCGCCGCCGCGAAATCGGCGACAGGGATGATTGTCCGAACGACCCGGCGCGGGCCGTTCATCGCGGTCAGCTCGTAGCCCTGAAACCAGAGAAGGCCATTGCCCATCCGCGCCGCCGATCCGTCCGGCAGCCCGACCGGCGTCGGCACGAACCAGACGGGCTTTAGGTAGAGCCGGGCGTCGGCGGGGATGGCAGCCAGCATGCGAGTCAGGGTTCGTTGGCGAGCAGGTAGGTCTGACGCAGCGCGTCGATCGGCTTCAGGCCGCCGCCCTCCCCTTCATAATGCCAAAAGGTCCAGCCGTTGCAGCTTGGGGCGCCTTGTAGCGTCGCGCCGATCTTGTGGATCGAGCCAGTGGTGTCGCCGGATGCGAGGGAGCCATCGGCGCGGACGGTCGCCTGCCAGCGGCGCTTGCTATCGGTAAGGATCGCGCCGGGTTGCAGATAGCCTGTTTCGACCAGCGTGCCGAACGCGACCTTGGGCTGCGAACGCGCGCTCTGCATGATGGTGAGCGCGGATTCATCGAGCGGCAGCGCCGCCTCGATCCGCTCCAGCGCGACCTCGATATAGCTTTCCTCGCGCTCGATGCCGATCCACTTGCGGCCGAGACGCTTGGAGACCGCGCCGGTGGTGCCGGTGCCGAAGAAGGGATCGAGGACGACATCGCCCGGCTTGGTACAGGCGAGCAGCACGCGGTAAAGCAAGGATTCGGGTTTCTGAGTTGGGTGCGCCTTAGTCCCGTTGCGCTTCAGCCGCTCCTGCCCGCCGCAGATCGGCAGCACCCAGTCGGAGCGCATCTGAAGCTCGTCGTTGAGCGTCTTCATCGCCTTGTAGTTGAAGGTATATTTCGCATCCTCACCCTGACTGGCCCAGATCAGCGTCTCATGCGCGTTGGTGAAGCGCGTGCCCTTGAAATTGGGCATCGGGTTGGACTTGCGCCAGATGATGTCGTTGAGGATCCAGAACCCCTCGTCCTGCAACGCCGTGCCGACGCGAAAGATGTTGTGATAGCTGCCGATTACCCAGATCGATCCGTTGGGTTTCAGGATGCGGCGCGCTTCGCGCAGCCACGCCTTGGTGAAGCGGTCGTAGGAGCCGAGCGTATCGAACTTGTCCCAGTCATTATCGACGGCGTCGACGCGCCCGCCTTCGGGCCGGAAGAGGTCGCCGCCGAGCTGGAGGTTATAAGGCGGGTCGGCGAAGATCATGTCGATGCAATTGTCGGGGAGCGAGGCCATCTGCGCGATGCAGTCGCCGCGAAGTAGGCGATCGGCCTCGATCTCGACCGGCATGATCGCCTTTTTTCGCCGCGGCGCGACGCGTTCCATGACACCCATTTTGAGACCCCCGGTTAGTTCGATCACCAAGCGATGAGTCCTTGAGAGTCCGGCGTCAAGATCAGCATCTTAACGCTGGTCGTTGCAGCCGCCTCTGCGAATATGAAGAACGAATGGCGGACCCACGACATGTTGAGTCGTTGAGCTGCCTTCGGACTCAAGATGCGGTGGTGTGACTCGAAAGACTCACATCTGCCACGGCATCTTTTTATTTCCTTAACCATGTTTGAGGTTCGGAAACGCTGCTCCTCATTGACTTATCTATAACCGTTAAGTTATCATTCCGCCATGACAACAATGCTTGTGAATCAAGATCATGGGTTGGTTACAGACGCGCAGTTCAAGGCACTGTCTGACGGCACTCGGCGCGCTCTGCTGGAACATCTGGTGCGCGAGGGCGAACAGAGCGTCAGTGCACTGACGGCGGTGTCCGGCGTATCGCAGCCGATGGTATCGCGCCACATGGCCAAGCTGAAGCGGGCCGATCTCGTGACGGTACGACGATCTGGCCGCGAAACCTGGTATGCGGCGCGCGCGAAGGGTATGGCTCCGCTCGTCCAGTGGATGGCGGTCTATGGCGCGCTCTGGTCGCAACGTTTCGTTGCGCTCGAAGCGATCGACAAAAGATAGATCTTCAACGCTAATTTTCGAGATGCCACGCGAGAGCTGTCAGTTTTGCTCGCGCCGCTTGATCGTATTTATCGATCAACAGTACCGAGAAAACCACTTTCCGTTTGCCATGCAGCATCCCTAGATAGGCTCCGCAACAGCAACCCCTTTCAACAAGGAACTGGTAAGCCCATGGCGCTCATCAACACCACCATCAAGCCCTTCAAGGCCACCGCCTACAAGGAAGGCAAGTTCGTCGATGTCACCGACGAGGACGTGAAGGGCAAGTGGGCCGTCTTCTTTTTCTATCCCGCCGACTTCACTTTCGTGTGCCCGACCGAGCTGGAAGACCTGGCCGACATCTACGGGACGCTCCAGAAACTCAACGTCGAAGTCTATTCGGTCTCGACCGACACGCATTTCAGCCACAAGGCGTGGCATGACACCTCGCCCGCGATCGGCAAGATCAACTATTACATGCTGGGTGACCAGTCGGGCCAGATCACCAACAATTTCGACGTGATGCGTCCGGGCGTCGGCCTTGCCGACCGCGCGACCTTCCTGGTCGATCCCGAAGGCGTGATCCAGTTCATGGAAATCACCTCGGAAGGCGTCGGCCGTAATGCGACCGAACTCCTTCGCAAGGTGAAGGCTGCGCAGTACGTTGCTGCTCATCCGGGCGAAGTCTGCCCCGCCAAGTGGGAAGAAGGCGAATCCACCCTTGCGCCCTCGCTCGACCTCGTCGGCAAGATCTAAACGTCGCTGACGCTTGAAAGGACGCCGGGTCGCACCAGATAGAGACGCGACCCGGCGAACCTTTCGCCCCTATCGGCAAGACCAAATTGCAAACAGGGCTTCGGGTCGCACCGCTTGCCCCGGCGGAGAGCCGCGCGCGTCGAACGCCGCACCCTGCCCCTCATTCAACGGAGCCAGACACGATGTTGGACGTAAATCTCAAGGGACAGCTGAAAAGCTATCTCGCGAACATCACGCAGCCGATCGAGCTGGTGGCGTCGCTGGATGATGGTGCCAAGTCCCGCGAAATGAAAGAACTGCTCGAAGAGATCGCCGAGCTTTCGGACAATGTTTCGGTGACGACCGGTGCGGACAAGCGTGTGCCGAGCTTCATGATCCGCCGTGTCGGGACCGATATCGGCGTGCGGTTCGCAGGCCTTCCCATGGGCCATGAATTCACCTCGCTGGTGCTGGCGCTGCTTCAGGTCGGCGGTCATCCGTCCAAGG
>CAJYHD010000448.1 GCA_913773715.1 uncultured Sphingobium sp. | reverse complement strand
GCCAGTTGCCTCCCTGCGACAATGGCGGCGACCAACGATGCCAGCGCCGTTCCGATCGTCCGTCCGCGTGAAAGAGCGAAAGCGCGTCCGGCAGTATCGCCCAGCCTGGACAGCAGCGCATTATGGGGCACGTCGCACCCCGCATAGGCGATGCGGAAGACCACCGTCGCCACCAGCAAGGCTCCGAAGCCCAGCGGTGCCAGCAAGACCGTTGCCGGAAACGCCAGCGCCGCAATCACCAACGCCCCGCCCGCGAGCATCGCCGCATGGTCCGGGCGACGCGCCAACCAGAGGCCAATGCCGAGATCAGCCAGTGCACTGGCCGTTAGTCCCACCATGAACACCGCCCCCGCCATGGTCGGTGCCAGGGCATAGATCGATACTAGCAGATAAAGGGTCAGCAGATCGCTGGCGGTCCACAACAGGCTCTTGCCGAAATGCGCCACGCAATAGATCGCGCAGGCCCGGCGCCATCTCACGGAATCCAGCGAACCTTGTAGAGCTTCATCCCCGGCGTATCGATCCGGCGCATAATACCGGTGTCGCGATCGACGACCGTGAAGCCATGCGCCCACCAGCTTTCCTCCGCCTGCACCCATGCCATGGCCCTTCGCGTCACGCTGACCGACTTGACCTGTTGCTTGGGATTGAGCGCCAGCATCGGCGTGAAGCGGCCGCTGCCAGGATCGAAATTCCACACGCCATCGTCGGTGGTCACGATATAGCCGCCGTCCGGCGTGGTGGACAGATCATGGCCATCGTGCCGCCCTGGCAGGGTCCAGCGCGCGGTTTCGGTCAGGCGGGGCTTGGCCCCATCGGGATCGAAGGCGAAGGCCTGGATCAGGTCATGCGACAGCGCAAACAGGCGCTGCCGCCTCGCATCCCAGACCGCACCGTGGCCCGAGGGGAGCGGCAGGCTGAGCAACGGTTTCTCGTTGCGCGCCAGTTTGTAGAGCTCCAGCCGGTCTCCGGCCTTGTTGATCGACAGCGCCACCGCCGCATAGCCGCCGGGCAGCAGATCGGCCGAATGCGCCATCGGCGCGGTTGCGCGGAAACGGACCTTGCCGCTTGCACGGTCGATCAGCACCACACCACCGGTCGACGCAGTCACCAGGATCGCCTTGCCGCCTTCGACCGGCTTGCAGTCGTCGATATGCGCCAGCAGCCTGGAACGATATTCGGCCAGCAGGTCCGACGCCTGCGACGCGGTCCAGCGCCACGCCTCCTCCGCCTTATCCCCGCTCAGCGCATATTCGCGAACCTGATCGTCACCGCACGCATAGAGCCGGTCCACGGCCGCCGCCGAGGTGCCGGCCGTGGAAATCATCAAAGCGGTCATCATGCCAAACAGTCGCATCGTTTCTGGCCTCCCTTGATGACGACTGCCCGTCGAGCTGCATCGTCATAGATATGTCACTCATAGTGAATAATAGGCGACGGACCTGTTTGGGGAAAGAGGGGAATTACCATGAAGGTGTCTTTCGCAGGGCGAACGCTGTTGCTGCTGTCGACGGCACTCGCTGCACCGGCCCATGGCCAGACGGCGCGGACCACCGCGTTGCCGGACCAGGCGAGTCCCGACATCGTCGTCACCGGCGCGCGGCTTCAGTCGGTCAAGGACATCGCTGCCAAGCGCAGCATCGACGTCATTTCCGACAGCATCAGTTCGGACGAGATCGGCACGCTGCCGGATTTCGGACTGGGCGAGGCGCTGACCCGCGTCCCCGGCATCTCGACGATCCAGAACAACGGACGCGGCGAGGCGCAATTCCTGTCGATCCGGGGGCTCAACGCCGATTACAACCTGGTCGAGATCGACGGCGTGCCGCTGCCCGCCAACGAGATCAACCGCCGCAACGTCTCGCTCGACGTCATCCCTTCGTCGCTTGCCGCGCGGGTCGAGGTCTATAAGTCGATGACGGCAGCAATGAACGGCAATGCGATCGGCGGCATCGCGAACCTGCGTACCCGCAGCGCGTTTGACAATGGAGGCAAGCCCTTTCTGGGCGGCCGGTTCGATATCGGCCGCTGGGATTTCCAGCGGACGCGCGGTGGCAACATGCCTTCGGGTCAGGTGGAGATGGTCGGCGCGACCACCTTCGGCCCCGATCACACATTCGGCGTGGTCGTCGCAGGCAGCTATTTCCGCCGGGTCAGCGCCTCGCTCGACTCCGCCAGCACCTCGCCGCTCTATGTCGATCCGACCACCGGTCAGAAGTTGAACCCCGCCACGACCGATGCCAGCAGCGCGTTCGTCGTGCCCTCGGTCCGCCGCTGGCTGCATTACGACAATCTGCGCCAGCGTTATGGCGGCTTCGCCAAGCTGGAGTTCGACGACCATGTGATGTTCAAGGGCGCGCTGACCTTCGCCAAATTCTATCACACCAACGACGAGGACCGGCAGGCGAACAGCGTCACGCCGACCACCACGGTGACGGCGGCGACCAACACGTTCGCCAACATCACCAACGTCACGGCGAACGGCGGCACGGTGACGAGCGGCAATTATGCGCAGGCCGATGATTCCCGCTACTTCCAGAAGCGCGGCATCCAATATGCCGACTTCCACGGCGAACTGGCCCCGGCCAGCCATATGCTCGTCGATTTCGGCCTGAACTACGCCATCGCGACCTATCACCAGGATTCGACGACATCGGTGTTCCGCGCGCCCTCGGGCGCCAACCTGGCCTATGACTATACGATCCCGCCGGGCCAGTTCCCGCAGTTCAACTTCGCCAAACCGGCCTATGTCTTCAATCCGGCGAACTACAATATCTACGATTATCAGGCGGTCCCGGATGATCAGAAGGAAAAGGCGCTGACCGGCCGCGCCAACCTCCGGATCAACACCGGTGCGGACGATCGCGGTTTCGGGGTCGCTACGGGCCTCTACGCCCGGTTCCTCGACCGGCGTTATGATCGCAACGTCAACGACTATAAGCCCGCATCGGGCGCCACGACCCTGGCGCCCTTCGTCGTGCCGCAAAGCTATACGCCCTATAACGGCCACGGCCAGAGCATGATCTTCTTCGATCCGGCCGCCGTCTCCCGCTTCTTCAACGCCAATCCGGACAAGTTCACCGCCAACCCGACCAATGCGTACACCGGCCTGCAATCCGACTATAGGCTGACCGAGAATATCACGGCCGCCTATGTGATGGGGCGCTATGCGCTCGACACGCTGCGGCTGACCGCCGGTATCCGCTATGAGGCGACAGACCTGTCGACCGGCTCCTATGCCCTGACGACGGCGGGCAAGACGACCAGCCTCGACTATGGGCAACAGGGCCAGCATTATCATGACTGGCTGCCCTCGGCGCAGTTCGACTGGAATGCGACCGACAGGCTGCGCGTCCGCGCCGCCTTCAGCCGCACGCTCGGCCGTCCGGATTACAGCGATCTCGCCGGGCGGCAGACGATCTCGATCAACTCGACCACCAGCTTCGTCACGATCAAGACCGGCAACGCCCAGCTTCGTCCGCGCCGCAGCGACAATTACGACCTTAGTCTCGAATATTACGTCAATCGCGACGTGATGTTCTCGGCCGCCGGTTTCATCAAGCGGGTCCAGGACGAGATACTGACGGTGAGCAACACCGAGCTCCAGCCCTTCAATGGAGTAACGACCCAGGTCACCACGATCCGGCCGGTCAATGCTAGTGGCACCGTCATCCGGGGTGTCGAGTTGAACGCGGTCGTCACGCGCATGGACTTCCTGCCGCATCCGCTCGACGGATTGGGCCTTGCCGCGAATGTCACGTTGCTTGATCCGACGCCACCCTCGGTCATGATGGCGGACGGCACACGCCGCCAGCTGTCCAACCTGACCGAAAGCGCCAATGTGGTCGGGAATGTCCGAGCGTTCTACACCATCGGTCCGGTGACGTTGCAGGGCGCGTGGAACCACCTGTCGCCGCTGCTCCTCACCACCTCGACCACCGATCCCACCCAGGATATTCGCTACAAGGCGAGCGACCTGTTCGACGCGCAGATCCGTGTGCGCCTGTCACGCGCGCTGACGATCATCGCGCAGGGCAAGAACCTGTCCAACAACCGCCCCGCCCGGGTAACCGGCCCCGGGTTCGGCTGGCTCAGCGAGGAGCTGGTGAACGGCCGGGCCTATTATGTCGGCGCGCTGGTGCGGTTCTGAAGTGCGGGGCGATGCAGCTAGCGTTGCGCTGGTCGCGGACGCGTCCGGAAACGGAGCATTGCGGAGCGGCAGCGACGCCGTTGGCCGCGCATGCTTCCTCGACCGTGTCGAACAACCGCGTCGGTCGCACGACACGGGATCGTTACGATGATGTCACGAATCAGTCTTCGCCCAGCGTTATGATCGACCAGCGTCGCGAGACTGATCCGTATCACCCTTTCCAGAAGCGAATTCACGCCTAACCATGGAGGATATGATGTCCAATCGTGTTCGTCTTGTTCGTTATGCGTCATGCACCATTACGGCGGCCGCGGCGCTGCTCGGCGCGCAGCAGGCCAGCGCCGCCAAGTGCTTGACCGCCGAGCAGTCGATGGCCGAGATCATGAACACCAGTGCGACCAGCGACACCCTGCTGCTCGCCCATCGTGGGTCCTGGGGCAAATATAATCCCGACGACCAGACGATCCCGGAAAACTCCATTGCCGCCGCAGAAACGGCCAAGGCCAATTGCATGGACGGCATCGAACTGGACGTGAAAGAGTCGAAGGACGGCGTCCTGTACCTGATGCACGACTTCAATCTTGGCCGCACAACCAATATCTACCAATTTCGGTCCAACCGCAAATACAACCCGATGAACGATACGGGTGACAATCCGGCGGTCAGCAGCGTCACGGCGACCGACCTCGACAAATTGACCCTGCTGCTTCCCGATCGGTCAGGATTGTCGGATCAGAAGCTGCCGCGCGTCAGCAACGTGTTGGAAACATTCGCCTCTGAGTTGTGGTGGACGCCGATCATCTTCGACACCAAGACGACCAGCGCCGTGCGGATGCTGGACAGCTTGGTCAAAGGCTTGGTTCCGAATGGTGGCGCCGTGATGGGCGTCAAGGTCAATGCGACGCTGTACCCGACGCCCCAGTCCTTCTGGCGTCAGAGCCGCAACCTGAAGGTCATTCCGGTCTTCACCACCAACATGCTGGGCAAGATCAGCGTCGCCGACGCCTTCAACGCCTGGTCCAGCCGGGTCAAGACGATGGAGATCAACGTCAAGCAGAATGGCGGCCTGTTGTCTTATCAGAAGGATCAGGCGCTCAAGAAAGGCATCCGCGTCGCCGTATTCCAGGCGATCCCGGACGGCCCGCGATCCGACAGCTTTTACAAGAATACCGGCGCGTGCTGCTACAAGTTGTCGGACCTTTACTATACCTACTATGTCAATCGCCAGGTCGCAGGTCGGGATACCGATGATCGGCGAGGGCAGATGCCGTTCCTCGTCCAGCAACGCTTCGGCCTGATCACCACGGACGATCCGCAGGGCACCGTCCGCTACCTGGCCCGAGCCGGCAAGCGGCAGACCCATTTCCAAGGCTATTGGGGCTGATCGCCAGCGGATGATGCGCGACGGGCGGTTGTCTCGCCCGTCGCCGTTACGCTTCTGAGAGAAATCTGCCCTGCGACAGGTCAGT
>CAJYHD010000447.1 GCA_913773715.1 uncultured Sphingobium sp. | reverse complement strand
CAGCATGGCGGTCCGAAGGCTTCGGTCGTCGCGCTTCTGTTGGCGACGTTGGTGATCGCCTGGCTATTTTCCAACCTCATCTACGCCATGCATTATGCCCACGACTTCTATCTGGCGGGCGCGAACGGACAAGATGGCGGCGGGTTGGAGTTTCCCGACACGAAGGAGCCGGGTTATTGGGACTTTTTCTACTTCGCCTACACGCTCGGCATGACCTTTCAGACATCCGACGTAACGATCGCCAGCCGCGACATGAGGCGAACGGCGCTCTTTCATTGCATGGCTGCGTTTCTGTTCAACATCGGCGTGCTGGCATTCACGATCAACGTGCTGGGCGGCGGCGCCTGAAGCCGGTCATTGCACCCATTCGATACGGTTGCGGCCATTTCGCTTGGCAAGATAAAGGGCTTTGTCCAGACGTCGGGTAATCGTGTCCAGTTCGACTGGACCCCGAATATAGCTTGCCCCGATGCTGATCGTAGCAAAGATCGGCGTCATGTCCCAAAGCGTCGCCTGCTCGGCGAAGCTGCGCCTCAGTCGTTCCGCCGCAGCCAGTGCGCCGTTGGGCCCGGACATGGTAAGCGCGAGCGCGAATTCCTCACCCCCGATTCGTCCGATCAGATCGCTGTCGCGACAGCATTGGCGCGCCGTGGCCGCGAACTGGCGCAAAACAGCATCACCAGCCGGATGACCGAACGTGTCATTGATCTGCTTGAAGCGGTCGATGTCGAGCCACAGCAAAGCCATCCCTTCCCCTGCACCGCCGAGCACCGAAAGGCGCTCGTCCAGTCGCGCCTCGAATGTCGATCGGTTGAGTAGGCCGGTAAGGCCGTCGCGCTCGGCACTGTCACGCAGCTGCCCCATCAGATCGTCACGAACGACCATGACGCTGGCGATCGTGAGCGGGGCGAGCATCATGAAGGCGATCGCGACGCGAATGGATACGACCAGGCGCGGCACGGCCATGTCCTGCCCGATATCGACAAAGCCAAGGCCAATGGTCGTCATTGACGCGGCCCCGACCAGCATCGCGATCAGCGCGGTCATGGGGATGGAATAGGTCAGTGCACACCAGAGCAAGGCAGGCATCGGAAACATGATCGCGCCAGGTCCACCGCAAGCTGCCGCGCCCGAGCAGGACAAGATGAGGGCAAGGAAAGGGATAGGGCTGGAACGCGTAGCAGCATCAAGCCGAACTATGCGCCGATCACGCAGGCGCGGCGAGAGGGTCAGCATCGCGGGCAGCATAACCAGATAATTGACAAGCTCCGCCGCCGGCCAAGTGAAGATGGCCTGAAGCGCCGATCCGTGGAATACCACAACGACCAGCAGTGCGCCCATCAGACCAGCAGCCAAAGCCGCTGGTACGAGGCAGGCCAGCAGGCGCAATACAGAATAGACCCGCCGCAGTTTGAGGTCGCGCGCATCCAGTCGCGCCAGCAACAGCGTGGCGACCATGGCGCTTGTCAAATTGGCGCAGGCGAACATGGCGGCGACCGGGATGGTGCGCCCGAAAATGACGTCGGCACAGATATAACCCAGCATCGCGCCAAGCCAGCCGGTGACACGATTGAAGCGCCGCTTGCGGATCATCAGCCCGACCAGCACGGCATTGGCCGGCCAGAATGACAGAGAGAAGGAATGAAGCGTCAGCAGTCCGACCAAGCTGGCAAGCAGCAGTGCCAGCCCCATCAGCAAAAATGCTTCCCCGTCGCGGCGGCG
This sequence comes from uncultured Sphingobium sp., assembly GCA_913773715.1. The sequence continues at coordinate 1,184 of CAJYHD010000447.1, read as the reverse complement.
CGCTACCATCCAGCCGCCTTCATCCGGCAAGATGACCGGCGTGCGATTCGTGGCGGCTGGCGGAGGAAAAGCGAAGGACATGCACGGCCTTGGAAGCGAACGATGGGCCATCCCTAACGCCGGTTTATCAATAAATGTTTATTTTCCGCAGCCTGGACGTAAGGGCAGCTTCATGGGTTGATTACGTTTGGCGGATAAGAAGATCGCCATGACCGATTTCGTCCCCGATCCATGCCCACGATCCGCCGTCAGCCATGGCGTAGGACTCGCAGGATTGGTAGGCCTCGGCATCTGGACGCTGGTCGCTCGCCATTATGGTATGAACGGCCCCAATGCCGGGCTGGCGGCGGTCGTCGCCTGCGCTGTGCCGATGCTGCTCTGGTCCGTACTGGTGGACCGGGTGCATCGTAACGCTTCGACAGGCATGAATTGGAATACACCGCCCCGTCGGGTACGCAATGTGCTGGACATCAGCTTCGTCAAGATCGCCGGGCTGTGGGCAACGTGGCTCTGCATCGCGATCTTCTATTGCCTCGCGCGCTGGTACTGGAGCGGCAACTACCGTTTCTCGATGGACCTGTTCATGAGCGCCGCACCATGGCTGCTCGCCGCATCCATTCCCTACATTCTATGGATCGACCGGCGACTGGTCGAACCGAAGGATGCGTCCTACAGCTTTGGCCAATGGGTGATCGGCGGCGCGGCAGGCGCGCCGGATATGGGGCAGGTCGCCAACCATGCCCGCGTCTGGGCGGTGAAGGGCTTCTTCCTCGCCTTCATGATCTCCATCGTGCCGGGCAATTTCGCCAGCGTGGTCGACTGGCGGATCGAAGACGCCCTGGCGAATCCCGTGGCGCTGGCCGGGTTCCTGATAGCGATCATGTTCATGATCGATGTGTGCATGGCGACGGTCGGTTATATCGCGACCTTCAAGCCGCTCGATTCGCATATTCGTACAGCCAACCCCTATTTGAGCGGATGGCTGGCGGCGCTGATCTGCTACCCGCCGTTCGTGCTGATGGGTGGCGGTGGACCGCTCGACTATCATGCGGGTGGTGCGGAATGGGATCATTGGACGCGCAACTGGTGGGAACGGCCGGTGATGGGGGTGAGTTCCACCCGGCTGTAGTGACCGTGACGCTCCAGCACCTGCCAGAAGGTCAGGGCATGGCGCCCCAGTTCGT
>CAJYHD010000446.1 GCA_913773715.1 uncultured Sphingobium sp. | reverse complement strand
TGGCATTCTCCGCGTTGTCCGCCGACCCGCGCGAACGTGACGATCCGCCGCTGCCCGATCCGAGCTTCACCGTGTCGGGTCCGGTTTCCGGCCATTCCATCGCACAGCTTTTGACCCAGACATCATAGATCGGATGCTGCACCACGTTGCGGTCGGGCCGATCGCGGAACAGCCAGCCGGAAAAATTGCGTCGCCATTTGCCGTCGGCGCTCGACCGCACGTCCAACTGAACGAACGCGCCCGTTTCCTGCACATTCTCCCACGGTGCCGTCGTCTCGCACGCCTGAAGCCGCACGATCGCGTCGCCGACGCGCAGCGCTTCGCCGGGCTTCATGGTAAGGTCGCGGGTCAGGCCATTGCGTTTGTTGAGCAGGCCGATGACGGCGGTGCGCTCGGCCATCGGCGTGCCGGGCAGCGCGTCGTCGGCGGCAGTGCGGATCGGCGCGCCATCGACCTTGACCGGGCCAGTCTGGTTGGCGGCAGGCACGTCATTCCTGCCGCATGCTGCAAGCGCCACGGACAGGAGCAGGGGGAGGGCAGTCAGGATCGACGGGACGAATCCCGCCGGACGTCGGGTCATGATGCCTCGGGGCTCCACGCCTCGTAATCGCCGGTCGCCTTCTGGCGCTGGCCGCCCTTTTCGAGCGCGCCGGACGGGCGATAGGCATTGGGCGTACCGGTCGCGTTGGGCGTGAATTCGACTTCCCAGATGCGCGGCGGCGGCAGGAAGCTTTCGGGCGTCCCCTCGATCGAATGATGCAGCCAGCCATGCCATTCGGCAGGCACCCGGCTTGCGTCGTTCGCGCCGTTGTAGATCACCCAGCGGCGCGGACGGCCATCCAGCCCTTCGCCGCCTTCATAATAGACATTGCCCTGATGATCCTCGCCCACCTTCTTGCCCTTGCGAGCGGTGAAGAGCGAAGTGCCGATGGTCGCGCCATCCCACCAGGTAAAGATCTTGCCAAGGATTCCCATGGGGCAAGCGCTTAGCGCCAAGCGCTGGGGATTGGCAAGGGCGCTTGTGCCGGAAAGCCCCTCATGCCGGGCAGAAATCGAGCGGGTCGCGCGCCTTTGCTGGGCGGTTCTCCACCGCGCATCGTCCCCATGCCACCCGGTCGCCCTCGCGGATGCCCAGTTCGGCCGCTCGTCCGCCCGCCAATTCCAGCACTGCGGCGACCGGGACACCCGCCGACACCGGCTCGCGCGAGTAGGGCGTGGCATTCGCCTTGATGAAGACGATCGTCCCGTCCGTCCGAACGAACAGCATGTCGAGCGGGATCAGCGTGTCCTTCATCCAGAAGCTCGCCGTGCGAGGCGGAAACATCGGGAAGATCATGCCGCCATCGGGCGCAAGCTCCTTGCGGAACATCAGTCCCCTGGCCTGATCCTGTGCCGACAGCGCAACTTCGACGGCGAAGCGGTGACGCGTGCCGCTGGTCCGGATGACCAGAGGAAGACGGCCTTCCTGCGCATCCGGCGTTGCAACATTGGTCGCGTTGTCGGGCGCTTGAGAGGCGCAAGCCGAAAGCAGGGCTGTGGCAAGCATTCCCCATGCGGCTGATGATATCTTCAAGCTTCGAACCTCATCCCAGCGGCGACACCATGTCAGTCTTATCGCCGCTTTCGGGAATTGGACAAGCGAAAGCCGCTCACGTCGCCTGCATGCGATTGAGCAAAATCGAAAGCCCGTTCAACGAACTGTGCCGCAGTTGCAGCATCTGGCTGGACGTCTGTTGCAGCATCGTTCGCATCTTGCCGCGCCCCTCGAACGTGTCGCGGAAGATGCCCGCATATTGTGAACCGGCGATCCGACCGAACAGATGGCCGTTCAGATACAGGCCGTCCCAGGCGGCAAAAGTCAACGCGACGGCGGAGCAATAGTTGGCGAGCATGATCGTCAGCCGATCATTGAGGTAGCTCATGCCGTGCAACCTGTCGCTCTCGATCAGATCGAAGATGACCCGTTCATAGGATGCCTCGCCATGCTTTTGCATGGTGCTCCGTGCCAACTCCCAATCCGCCTCGCTCTGCGGTGCGAATGGAATGTGGCCGGCCTCGCTCTCCACGATCTTGATCCCGCCGCCGCGCTGATCGACGCAGGCGGCTCCAAGCCCTGATCCGGCATAGACGACCGCATGCCGCCCGACGCGTGGTACCGACTGGATCGACGATCGGCCAGCATTGCGCAACTGGTCCGCCGTGGCCCATGCCATCGCACCGACCTGATTGACGATGATCGGCTCTCCCGCCGTCACGGCCTGAAGCCCGGTCAGAGAGATGAACCAGCGACCGTTGGTGGTGCGTATCGTGGTGCCGTTGACGGCGCCCGCGATCGACATGACGAGCCGCGTATGGCGCAGGGCTATGCTATGGTTTGCAGCGTAGCGCATCAATGCGTCGGTAAAGGTGGGGCATTGGCCCGCATCTATCCGCTCCAGCGAACGAAAATCACCAGGCGTGAAAGAAGGAAGAGCGAACTCGACGCCATCTGGATCGACGGACGCGAGTATAGCGGACCCCTGATTGGAATCGTGAACCACCATGGGCTGCATACAGCCTCCCCTCCCTCTATGTCATTTATCGCGCAACGACATACCGGAGCGTGCCGAGAAGACAACGCTGTTTTTTGTATGAGTTAATCCAGGTTATTTATTCGGTGTCTGGCGGCTCGCCAGGTCGTGCTTCTATCCAGCGTTTTGCCGTCGCAAAATCATGGCCTGCGCGCAGGAATGCAGCGATAGCTTTGTCGCGCTGTTTGGGATCGAGCGGTGCAGTGGCATAGGGTCCAAGGCGCTTGCGGCGCGCAAAGCGATCGGCGGCAGCATGGCTCTCAGTCGCCACCACGACATCCGCCTGCTCGCGATCATCCTCCTTGATCCCCGCAGCGCGCAGTGCTTCATCGACACGCCGCGCGCCATAACCGCGTCGGCTGAGCGCCGCGCTCTTCATCGCCGCGTAACCGGCGTCGTCGATATAGCCCAGTTCTACGAAGCGATCGACCAGCGCCTCCGCATCCGCAGGCGTCTCGCCGCCCCAGCCACGTTCACGCAGCTTGCGTGTCAGATAGGACAGCAGCTTGCCGCGGCTGGTGGCAAAGCGCGCAACATGGCGCAGCGCCAGTTCGCGCAGAGCGTCCTCATCCAGCGGAACAGGGGGCTTGCGACTTTTCATGCGACACTTCATGACCGATGCGCCATGTTTATGCCACAGTCGGGCCGGAATTTTACCGCGCCTTTCCGGCTAGAAGAGAAGGCTGGAACGAAAATGAACGGTGCAACCCGCTATCAAAGCTGATAGCGGCGCGCCTTTGAGACTTTATGACATTGGGTGAAACCAATATGACGGGTTCGCAAGAGATGATGGCACCGACGCCGACCACTGATGATCTGCCGCGCCGCTTCTCCGATTTCGAGACGCTGGGCGAGGCGCTGGACTATGCGGCGCGCGGCCAGCGTGGCCTCAATTTCCACGACGCGCGCGGCAATCTCGCGCGGCCCTATCCTTTTCGCGATCTGCGTGATGACGCAGTCGCCTGCGCGCATCGCCTGATCGCCCATGGCGTAAAGCCGCAGGACCGCGTGGCGCTGGTCGCCGAAACCGGCCCCGATTTCGCACAGCTCTTCTTCGGCATCGTCTATGCGGGCGCATGGCCGGTGCCGCTGCCGCTGCCGACCAGCTTTGGCGGCAAGGAAAGCTATATCGACCAGCTGAACGTCCAGCTGAGCAGCTGCGATCCGATGTTGTTCCTCTTCCCGCAGGAATTGGGCGAGATGGCCGGTGAGTCCGGTCGCCAGAAGAATGTCGAAAGCATTGCCTTCGAGGATTTCCTCGCCCGCGAAGCCATGCCCGTCGATCTGCCGCAGGCACAGACCGACGAGGTCGCCTATCTTCAATATTCGAGCGGATCGACCCGTTTCCCGCATGGCGTCGCTGTGACGCATCATGCGCTCCTGTCCAACCTGTCGGCGCACAGCCATGGCATGCAGTTACAGGACAGCGACCGCTGCATCAGCTGGCTGCCCTGGTATCATGACATGGGTCTGGTCGGCTGCTTCCTGTCGGTCGTCGCCAATCAGGTTTCGACCGATTACATGAAGACCGAGGATTTCGCGCGCCGCCCGCTTGCTTGGCTCGACCTCATCAGCCGCAACACCGGCACCTCGATCAGCTATTCGCCCACCTTCGGCTACGATATCTGCGCGCGTCGCATGTCGAGCCAGACCAAGGCGCAGGACCGGTTCGACCTGTCGCGCTGGCGGCTTGCGGGCAACGGCGCGGACATGATCCGCCCCGACGTGATGCAAAGCTTCGTCGACGCCTTTGCCGACGCCGGTTTCTCGCCGCGCGCCTTCCTGCCGAGCTATGGCCTCGCCGAAGCGACACTCGCCGTCACGATCATGCCGCCGGGCGAAGGGATCATCGTCGAACTGGTTGAGGAAACTGACCTGTCGGGCGGCGACGCGACGGAAGGACGTCCGCAGCGCTTCCGCTCGATCGTCAATTGCGGCAAGCCCGCCAAGGACATGATCGTCGAAATACGCGACGAGGATGGCGGCATCCTGCCCGAACGGCAGATAGGCAAGGTGTGGACGAAGGGGCCGAGCCTGATGGTCGGCTATTTCCGCGATCCCGAAGCGACGGCTGCCTGCATGGCCGACGGCTGGCTCGACACCGGCGACATGGGCTATCTGAGCGACGGCTATCTCTACATCGTCGGCCGCGCCAAGGACATGATCATCATCAACGGCAAGAACCACTGGCCGCAGGATATCGAATGGGCGGTGGAGCAGCTTCCCGGCTTCAAGCAGGGCGATATCGCGGCTTTCGCGATCACGACGCCCGGCGGTGAGGAAGCGCCCGCCGTGCTCGTCCATTGCCGCACGTCGGACAATGAGGAACGTTCGCGCCTGCGTGACCAGATCCGGGAGCGGGTGCGCGCGATCACCGGCATGAACTGCGTCGTCGAACTGGTGCCGCCGCGCACGCTGCCGCGCACCAGCTCGGGCAAGCTCAGCCGCTCGAAGGCGCGCAACCTCTATCTGACCGGCGAAATCCGCCCTTACGATATCGCGGCCTGATCAGCCCCAAAACGGGACGGCAGGGTTACCTTATGATAACGCCTTGCCGTTACGCCCGCGCATGTGAGCAATGCGCAGGACAGGATAACGGAACCCGATAAACCCGAACGCCCATCGCTGCGCGGGATGATGGGTTTGTGCGGTCATGCGAACGGCGCCAGCTTGCGCGTCGTCGATGCGCAACTCCGCTCTTCCGAAAGCGTCACGCTGCTTCGCCATTTCATGAGCCTGTGCGGCCTGTTGTTCGTATGGCAGGTTTTCGGCTCCAAGGCGCTCGCGCTCCCGCTCGGTGTCTGGAGCGCGGGGCTGATCGCCAGCATCGCTTTCTCCGTCCGTGTGGATTCGCAAGCGCGCGCAACCGCGGTCGGTTGTCTTACGCTACGCCACATGCGCCGCCATGCGCTCGGCGCGCTACTGCATGGGGTCAGCTGGGCAGTGGCGATGATCCTCTTGTCGCGCGGTTATGACGGCGAAGCCCTGGTGTCGCTCTGGACGCTCATCAGCTGCATCATGGTCTGCGGTGCGATCAGCTATGCGGCGACGCCGCTCGCCGCGCTCGGCTTCCTTCTGCCCTGCATCGCCGGCCTCTTCTTCATGTTCGACGATAGCTGGCATGTGCCGCTGCGCGCGCTTTCCACCGCCTATGCGCTGGCGCTACTTGCGGGCTGCATCATCTACGCCCGCACCTTCGCCAAACAGCATAGCGCCACCGCGCACCT
>CAJYHD010000445.1 GCA_913773715.1 uncultured Sphingobium sp. | reverse complement strand
TCACCAGTGCGTCGCCATCGACGCTGACGTCGCCCGCGAAATTTCCGTGGACGCTGTCCCGCTTGAACAGCAGGGCGTTGGCCTTGGCATCGCCCAGGTCGTTGATGCTGACCAGTTCCAGATCGTGATCGGTGCGCGTCAGGATGGCGCGCGCCACCAGGCGTCCGATACGTCCGAAACCGTTGATTGCTACCTTGGTTGCCACTGCACTAGTCTCCCGGTTTGCTGGGGTTTGGTTATGGTCAGGCGGTACGCCTCATGCCTTGAGCGCGGCTGCGATCTTGGGCGCGATCTTGGCGGCGGTCAGGCCGAAATGGTCATAGAGAATTTCGGCAGGCGCAGACGCGCCGAAGCTGTCGATGCCGAAGCGCAGGCCCGCAATGCCGGTATAGCGTTCCCAACCGAAGGTCGTTCCCGCCTCGATCGACACGCGCAGCACGCCCTCGGGCAGCACGTCAGCCTTATAGGCTGCATCCTGCGCCTCGAAGTGCGCCCAACTCGGCATGGAAACGACGTCGACGCCGATGCCCTGTTCTTCCAGCACCTTGGCGGTCGCGACCGCGATCTCGACTTCCGATCCTGTGGCGATGATGACGACCTTGCGCTCTGCGGTTGCACCGATCAGGCGATAGGCGCCCTTGGCCGAAAGATTCTTGCTCTTCTGCGTGCGCAGTTGCGGCAGGTTCTGCCGCGTCAGCGCAAGCACCGACGGGCCAGTCGCATCCTTCAACGCCAGTTCCCAGCACTCAGCCGTCTCGACGATGTCGGCGGGTCGATAAACATCGAGGTTGGGAATCATGCGCAGAGACATGACATGTTCGATCGGCTGATGCGTCGGACCGTCTTCGCCAAGGCCGATCGAATCATGTGTCAGCACATGGATCACCCGCTGCTGCTGAAGCGCGGCCAGACGGATGCCGCCCCGCATATAATCGGAAAAGACGAGGAAGGTGCCGCCATAGGGAATGACCCCGCCATGCAGCGCCATGCCGTTCATCGCGCAGGCCATGCCGAACTCGCGGATGCCATAATAGACATAGCGACCTGCATAGTCATCGCGCGTCAGCGGTCCGGTCGACTTGGTCTTGGTGTTGTTGGAGCCGGTGAGGTCCGCCGATCCGCCGACCGTCTCCGGCAGCAGGTCGTTGATCGCGCCGAGCGCCAGTTCGCTAGCCTTGCGCGTCGCGACCTTCTGCGGATTGGCGATCAGGCTGTCGATATAGGATCCGAGCGAGAAGTCGGCGGGCAGTTCGCCAGCCATGCGCCGCGAAAATTCCGCCGCGTCGACATGGCTCGACAGACGCTGCTCCCATGCGGCGCTGACGTCCTTGCCACGCGATCCGATCGCCTTCCACGCGTCGGCGATGTCGGCGGGAATGACGAACGGCTCGTGGCTCCAGTTCAGGAACTCGCGTGCGGCTGCAACCTCCGCCTCGCCAAGCGCGGACCCATGGACGCCCGACGTGCCCGCCTTGTTGGGCGCGCCATAGCCGATCTTGGTGGCACAGGCGATCAGCGAGGGGCGCGGGTCGGCCAGCGCTTCGTCGATCGCGCGGCGTACGTCCGCCACGTCATGACCGTCGCAGGAAACAACGTGCCAGCCCGTCGCGACATAGCGCGCCTTGACGTCTTCGTTGCTCGACAGGTCGACCGCACCGTCGATCGTGATCTTGTTATCGTCCCACAGCACGATCAGGCGGCCAAGGTTCAGATGCCCGGCAAGGCCGATCGCCTCATGGTTGATGCCTTCCATCAGGCACCCATCGCCCGCGATCACCCAGGTGCGATGATCGACCAGATCGTCACCGAACTCGGCATTAAGGTGCCGCTCCGCGATCGCCATGCCGACTGCGGTGGCAAGGCCCGAACCCAGCGGCCCGGTGGTCGCTTCGACGCCAGCCAACTCGAAATTCTCAGGATGCCCGGCGCAGGGGCTGTGCAACTGACGGAAATTGGCGATGTCCTCCATCGTCGGGCGCGCATAGCCGGTCAGGTGCAACAACGAATAGATCAGCATCGACCCATGACCCGCCGACAGGACGAAGCGGTCGCGGTCGGCCCATTTGGGCTGCGACGGATCGAACTTCAGATAATCCTTGAACAACACGGTCGCGACATCCGCCATACCCATCGGCATGCCCGGATGGCCGCTGTTCGCCGCCTGCACGGCATCCATGGAAAGCGCGCGAATGGCGGTGGCGAGCGACGTGTCGGAAACGGTCATCTTTGGCAGCAGTCTTTCCTGAACTTGTACCGGTCCACCCCTCGCAGCCGGTCGAGTCGAGATCGCGCCCCCTTTGTCCTGTCCCACATCGTGCGTCAACCGCAGCGGACCGCAGCCGCACCTCCGTCCGCCCAATGGGGACTTTTGCAGGACGCTGAATGACGTTATGCCTTGACCCATGGCAAGCGAGCGAATGATGCAGGCGATCGGCGCGCTGGAGCGGGCGATCAGTCGGCTCGAACTGGAAGCGGCACACCTTAAGGATGCGCCCTCCCCCCATCCCTCCAACGGCATCGACGTGCCCGCCGCCAGGGCGGCGCTCCGGTCGCTCGACGATCTCATCGGCGATCTGAAAGGCGCGAATCATGGCTGAAACCACGCTCAGCATCGCCGGATGGCAATATGATCTGCGCTGCCGAGACGGCGAAGAGGCGCATCTCGCCCACCTCGCGACATTGGTGGAGGCCAAGATGCGCCGTGCGCAGCAGGCCTCGCCCGGCCTCACCGAACAGCGTGCGCTGCTCTTCGCCGCCCTGTTCCTTGCCGACGAAATCAACGATCTGAAGCGCGAAGCGGCGGGCCGTCAGGAGCGGCTGGTGCTGGAGAGTGACGACGAACCTGTCATTCGCGCCGTCGAAACTCTGACCGGTCGCATCGAAAAGCTGCGCGAGACCCTTGCCGGTGCCGCCAACGCCGCCTAGATTGGCGTTGACGGGCACTGCGCGGTACGAGCTTTAGCGAACATCCCTGAGGCGATAATCACATCCAAGGGGGCTGTCCCTGGGCGGGTTCAGGCCCGTTCTACATGGTCCCCACCTGACGTTGAGGCGTCAGAGGATATTCCAGCAAACGACCGAGGCGGTCCCGTCACCCTCCTCCCCAAAAAGGCGTTTGATGAGCGATCATAGCCCCGCTGCCGACAAGACCGAGCTGCGCACCGTGTTGCGTGATCGCCGCCGTGGCTTCGTCAGCCTGCTCGACCCGCTCGCCCATCGTCTCGCTTTCAAAGCTGTTCCCTCGCCCCTCGCACACCGAATCACCGATGCGAAGGTCATCGCGCTCTACATGGGGCTGGAAGAAGAAGCGCCTGCCCAACGGCTCGCCGCGCAACTGATCGCCATGGGCAAGACGATTGCGCTTCCCCGCGTGATCGATCGCCTGGGCAGTATGGAGTTCCTCAGCTGGCACCCTGACGAGGAACTGGTGCCCGGCCGCTTCGCCACCCGCCATCCGCCGCAAGGCGACGGTCCGGTCACGCCCGACGCCATCTTTGCGCCGCTGGTCGGGTTCGACCGCGCCATGAACCGTTTGGGCCAAGGGGGCGGCTATTATGACCGTATCTTCGCGCGTTTTCCCGATGCGCTCCGCGTGGGCGTTGCCTGGTCGGTGCAGGAGATGGAAGCGCTTCCTGCCGACCCATGGGATTTGCCCCTCGACATGATCCTGACCGAAGTCGAATTGATCGAAGGACCGGACACCCAATGAGCATCGATCCGCGTCACTATCATGCACCAAGCTGGCGCAAGCCTGTCGGCATGCTGGCGATCATGGCGCTGCTCGCGCTCTGGGCCGTGATGGTCGGCAGCCTGTCGAGCCTTATCGGGCAATTGCCTGTCTGGGCGCAGGTGCCGGTCTATATCGTGCTGGGGATCGCGTGGCTCTGGATTCTGCCGCTAAAGCATCTGCTGCGCTGGATGGAAACAGGCATCTGGCGGAAATATTGATCCGGCTATTCTAAGCGGATCAAGTGGCGCGAGTGACGGGGCTCGAACCCGCGACCTCCGGCGTGACAGGCCGGCGCTCTAACCAA
>CAJYHD010000444.1 GCA_913773715.1 uncultured Sphingobium sp. | reverse complement strand
TGACCTTATGGTCGGGGAGCCTGTGGCGTATGCAACAGGTTCTCCGAACTAAAGGCCACAGGGCCGTCTAACCACGGTTTCGAACTCCCCGATCACCAAGGGTCAGAGAGTGTCGTTTGCGGGGGCGTACCGCAGACCAACCTCTCCGAAGGCGGAGGGAGTACTGATGCAAGGCCCTATCGAACTCGATCCCGATGTGGATGACGAAGCGCCGAATGGCGATTCGATCACGGCCTATGACGAACGGCATTTCGTGACCTACATGCGGCTGCTCGATGCCGATGCCGAGAACGCGGACTGGCAGGATGTTGCGCAAATCGTGCTGCATCGTGATCCGGTCGGCGAAAAGTTGCGCACCCGTCGGTGCTGGCAAAGCCACTTGGCGCGGGCGCAATGGCTGTCGCGCGAAGGCTACCGGGAGATACTGAAACAGGCCGCCGACAAACCCTGACGGGTTGGTGTCACGGTCGCGTTTTCGGTTTGATGGGATAATGCAGTAACAGGCGATAGCCGCCGCGCATCATCTTGATGCCGTGCACGACAAGCCGGCGCACTTTGTTCTTGCTCGGATCGACCTCCCAATCCTCTTTGCTGCCCTGGAAGCCGAGCAGCACTTCGGCGATGGCGCGATAGCTTTCGCCGCGAAGCCGGGCGTCCAGCGCGCGCAGCGATTGGATGTGCCATTGCCGCAGTTGGGAGGGCAGCGCCCGGAAGTCCGCGCCTGGGGGGCGTCCCGTGAGCGCGCGCCAGAGCCGGCGCGCGGCGTGGGCGCGAAGCTCCAGCCAGGAATCCATCGGCAGGATAGCGGCATAGAAAGCGGCGGCGTCCGGCACGGCTTCGCGCAGCCAGAATTGATGAACGACGCCATCAGCCCGCCAGATACCGTGCCAGCCATCATCGGCCTCCCGCAATCGAAGGCCGTCAAGATGCGCGAGGACGATCGTAGGCTCCGCCTTGCCGCCCTGATGCTCGGCGGGCGACAGTATGACCGCTTGCGGCTGCAAGCCCGGCGACCAAATCGGCGGTTCGAGGTCAGGCGGTGCATCGGGATTGCTCGGGAAATCGCAACCCCCAGCGCCGAACGAAGCGTTCAAGTCGATCGGTGCCGGGGCCTCCGTCCGCCCTGGCGGACAGGAAATCCTCGCGATATTCGTCGTTGCGACGAAGATATTCCCAAGCAAAACCGGCGGCAGAAATGGTTTTCGTGTGCGCGTAAGCCGCCGGCGAGCGCCAGTCGATACTCAGCATGGCGTCACCTCCCCAATTCCGGGCGGTGCAGGACGAAGCCCGGATAGGGATGGTCATGGAGAAAGAGTGATCGGTGTAGCCGCTCTATCCATATAACTGGAGCGTGTAACGTGATCGCGATTGTAGTTAATTTATATCCATTATGGTTGTTCTGTTTTCACGGAGCGGGCAAGCTCCGGCGAGGCATCGCCATTCCTAAGCACGATGAATCTTGCTGCACGCATTCATGCGATAGCCGGCAGCCGCATCCGTTGCTTTGCAGGCAGGGCCACTCAAAGCAACGGGAGCCGTTCAGCGACGGGAAAAGACATGTACCTCATCATGCGCGGTTTCCACGGTGAAGAAGTCGCCTCCCAACTCGGCATCACGCGCCATCACCTGCCAGTCGATGTAGTAGCGCAAGACGTCGGGGATGGTGACGGTCTCGGTAGTCAGTTCTTCCATGTAATTGGCAAGGCTGGTGAACTGACCATGGTAGCAATCCCGCATTGCAGTTTCGGCCTGGTCGATGTCCCCGACGAACTCGCTCAGCAAGCCAGCGCCCAACGCGCCGTGCTCGGCGATGAATGCGGCGATCCGCGCCACGTTCTCGATGCCGGCATATTCCTCGATGGCGACGCCCTCGAATCCCTCGTAATCGTGGATGGCATATTCCTCCGCACCCTCGACCGGCGAGCGCGAGAGCATGGCGGCGACCTCGGCCCTGATCTCATCGGCGTTCTGATCCGCGTCGATCCAGGCACCGTGCAGATAGCCGTCATTGTAGGCGGCAAGGCAGGCAACATAGATGCGGGGCGTTGTGTTGGCTGCGTCGGTCATGTCTCTGTTCCTCGGAGCTTGGGTTCAGAGCAGCGAAGCGCCGCTCCTGAACCCCTGCCCGTCGGCGAGACCGGGTGTGCAACCGGAGGGGCGTCTTCGCGGGGACCCGGCTGCACGGAACCCGCCTAGCGGGTGGAGGAAGCTGGGCGGAAGATGCTCCGAAGGGCGCCGAGGGCGGAGCCCTAAGCACTGGGGCGCAGTTACGAATTCCCTCCGCGGCCAAGGTCGCTCGTCAACGCCCGCGCACCACTCTATGAAGTTGGATCACGGTTGATGGGAGGATTCACGATGGCACTCAGCGCGGAAGAGGAAAGCTTAGCCATAGCTCGCGCGTGGTGTGCCGCAGAGGGCGAAGGTTGGAGCGTGACCGATCAGGCCGGCCGCGGTGGCACCGCTCCTGTTTACGGCGTGAACTCGCCGGAAGGCCCCAAGGCCCTGAAGATCTATGACGCTGCCTTTTCGCAAGGCGAGAAAGGCGAGATTGAAGACCTGCGCATTGAGCAGCAGAAGCAGCTCGGCCGACACGGCTTCCCAGGCATGGTAGAAGTACATGACGGTGGCCGCTTCCAGGATAGAATTTTTCTGCTGATGAACCGGGCGCCGGGCCAAGAGCTTGAAAAGCGGTTGCCTGACGTACCGCGCGATAAAATCCGCACTATTGTCGATCAGGTTGCGCAAGCGACAATCTTTTTGCGATGCCGGGGATTAACGCATCGCGACCTCAAAAGCGCGAACGTTTTTGTCACCGACGATTTCGCGCGTGCTACGGTGCTCGATCTTTCGGTCATGCGGGAGATCAACGACCCGGTCGGCATCGGGACCGATCAAGGTGACCGACTCCCAGTGGTCGCTACCGCCCGTTATTCACCCCCAGAGTATCTCTTCCGACTGCTCGAGCCTGGGCCTGAGGCTTGGCACGCGCTGGACGTTTATCAGCTTGGCGGCCTGCTGCATGATTTGATCATGCGCGAGCCATTGTTCGAGCAAGCCTATCAGGCTGCGAAGGACAATCGTTATCGGTTCGCGTGGACCGTAGCCACAATTGAGCCAACGATTGAGGCTGATGACGTTGATCGCGACCTCCTCGCCTTAGCGCGCCGCGCTCTCGATAAGGATTGGCGTCGACGATCGGAGCTAAAACTTGAGGACTTCTTGAACAGCACGGCCGTGCGCCAGCAACGCTCGTTGGCCATGCTCGGCCTGGGCGTTAATACCCCCACCATCGTTGAGCTTTCGTCAGTCGAGGTCCGGCAGCAACTAAGTGAATTAGGCAACACGATCAGGGATGAGGTGACCGGTCGATTGCGATCCCTGAACGTTCTGCCCACCCATGAAGTGGAGTGGCCCGACGATGAATCGTGCGAGGTGCGTTTTCGCTGGAAGGGCGGCCAAGCTGGCGACGAACAAATGGGCCTTCGTATACGATTGCAGCGCTCACCGGATGGGGCGCGGCAAACATTACCTTCCGTCGCATTGACATGGGGCGATCAGGAGCGCGGGGTGGACTTACCTGCCGTTCCTTGGGAAGGTGGGGCCGGTCGTATGCTAGTGGACGGCGTCATGCAGGTGCTCGGCGAGCTTGCTGATCGGTTCATGTCGATCGATCAAGGCGGGAGCTAAGGAATGTCGTTATGGTGGGCGCGTCGAGATCAGCTCGACGCACATCAGGTTGACCTGATAGAGAATTTGCCCCTCCGGCAGAATCATCTGGTTCTCGGCCCTCCTGGATCGGGCAAGACCAATGTACTGTTGCGTCGTGCTCAATTCGTGCGCACTCAGGGGATGCCGAGCGTGCAGGTACTGACCTTCACCCGGCCTTTGACGGAGTTCATGAAGACGGGCTGCTACGACTCCAACGGCCGCGAGATCTTTC
>CAJYHD010000443.1 GCA_913773715.1 uncultured Sphingobium sp. | reverse complement strand
CCCGGCGGCAATTACCGAGTGCTGCTCTTCTTCACGATCTCAGGCTTCGCGATCTTCTTCTCGCTCGATCGCATTTCCTCTGTCGCAGACTTTGCGGTCAATCGTTTCGCGCGGCTCTATCCAGCCTACATCGTTGCGATGCTGCTGACACTGGGCATCGAATATGCGGCGCATGCGAGCCGATTGCTGATCGGGCCTGGCGCGATCCTCGCCAACATGACGATGTTGCAGGGGTTTGCTTTCATCCCCGAGGTGGACGGCGCCTATTGGACGTTGACGGTCGAGATCGCCTTCTATTTCTGCATGATCGCGTTGTGGCGCTTCGGCGGCGTGAGACGGCTCGAACCGTTGCTGGCGCTTTGGCTCGGCCTACGCTGGGTGTTCT
Source organism: uncultured Sphingobium sp. (assembly GCA_913773715.1). Next base: position 2,430 of record CAJYHD010000443.1, on the reverse strand, counting down.
GGCTATGGCCGGAAATGCCTGAGCGAATCATCATGCTGCTGGTGCTGCGTTATCTGCCCTTCTTCGTGATCGGCATGCTGACTTACCGCGTATGGCGTGGGCAGCGGCGCTGGCCCCAACAGCTTCCCTATGTGCTGCTGGCACAGGCGTCCGTCATGACGATGGAGACATGGGACATCGCGTTGGTCGCGATCCTGCTGCAAACCGGCTTTGCCGCACTGATTGCGGGTAAGCTGCGCTGGATCGCGGTCCGCCCGCTGCTTTGGCTCGGCGGAATCAGCTATTCCTTCTATCTCATCCACCAGCATGTCGGTTTTGTCGTGATGCTGGAGTTCGCCAAGGCGGGCTATAGCCCCTGGATCGGCTTCGCCGCCGCCTTCATCGTCGCGCTGACGCTCGGCACACTCATCAACATCTATGTCGAGCGCCCCGCCGGTGAGGCGATCCTGCGCTGGTGGAAGGGCAGGGCGGAACGGCGGGGAACTACTGCAATCCCCGCCGCCTGAATTATCGCCTCAACGTGCGACGGGCGCCGCAGCCGCCGCGTTGGCCGGCAGGCCACCCAGTTGCGTCACCAGCTTGGTATAGGCGTCGAGATAGGCGAGCACGATGACCTGCCCGATCTCGGTATTCTGGTAGCCGCTGCCACCCGCTGCGGCGAAGCCGCCCCACCAGCCGCCGCCCGCGCCGCCGCCAAAGCCGAGATCGGTCTTGCGCGCATAGCCTTCGGTCAACGCCTCTTCCTCGGTCGTGCGGGCGTTGACGATGGAGAGCGTGACGTTTGCTTCCTTCTTCTTGATGTTGAGTCCGCCGAGGACCGCGCCGCCAAAGCCGCCCATCAGGCCGCCGAGCGCACCGCCAATGCCGCCGCCGCCGGAATTGCGGTTGGAAGAGACGATGTCCGGCTCCAGATAATAGTCCGCCGCCTTGACCTGGCCCTTGCCAAGGTTGGATCCCGCTTGAAGCTCGCCCGCGTCGGCCATGGCGCGTTCCATGGCGCGGCTCTGCATCGATCGGCCGCGATTGACCATCTTGAAGCAGCCCGACTGCTGGATGAAGACCTTGAGGATCGCTTCGGGGCTGCCGAGGTTCAGTTCGCGCCACCACTGATTGTCTGGCTCTACGATCGCGACGGTGCCCAGGTTGCGGGTGCAGGTCGGGATCTGCTGCGTCGCGCGCTCCTGATCGCGGCGACCAGACGATGCGCCCTTGGTCGTACCATCCTTATAGGTCTTGCCCGATGAACTCATGTTCGTCTGCGCGATCGCCGTCATTGGCATCGCCAGGAGCGCCGCCGCGCCAAGCAGTGTGGAAACCGTCTTCATCATATGCCGTCATCCCCCGATATTGGTTCGTCCTGCGGTGCGTATTACTAATGTTGTGCGACCCCGCTGTTACGATAGCGTTCTAACATGTGGCGTGCCCTTTGCCTACTGGCTGCGCGCGCGATTCAACCGTGCTGACAGCGGCACAAACTGCTGCTATCGGCGCGCGATGACTGACCTTGCCCTTATCCGTAATTTCTCGATCATCGCGCATATCGACCATGGCAAATCGACGCTCGCCGACCGGCTGATCCAGCGCACTGGCGGGCTGACCGACCGGGAAATGAGCGCGCAGGTGCTCGACAATATGGACATCGAGAAGGAGCGCGGCATCACGATCAAGGCGCAGACCGTGCGCCTCGACTATGTCGCGAAGGATGGCCAAACTTATGAATTGAACCTGATGGACACGCCAGGCCATGTCGATTTTGCCTATGAAGTTAGCCGCAGCCTCGCCGCTTGCGAAGGCGCGCTGCTGGTCGTGGACGCAGCGCAGGGGGTTGAGGCGCAGACGCTCGCCAACGTGTATCAGTCTATCGAGCATGATCATGAGATCGTGCCGGTCCTCAACAAGATCGACCTGCCCGCCGCCGAACCGGAAAAGGTGCGGGCGGAGATCGAGGAGGTGATCGGTCTTGATGCGTCCGAAGCCGTGCTGGCCTCGGCAAAGTCCGGCATCGGCATCGACGAGGTTCTGGAAGCCATCGTCAAGAAGATCCCGCCGCCCAAGGGCGACCGCGACGCGCCGCTGGAAGCGATGTTGGTCGATAGCTGGTACGACCCATATCTGGGCGTTGTCATTCTGGTCCGCGTCGTCAACGGCGTCATCAAGAAGGGACAGAACATCAAGTTCATGATCGGCGGCACGGAGCATCTGATCGACCGCGTCGGCTGCATGCGGCCCAAGATCGAGGCGCTGCCCGAACTTGGCCCCGGCGAGATCGGCTTCATCACCGCGCAGATCAAGGACATCAGCCAGACTCGTGTTGGCGATACCATCACCACGGTCAAGAACCCGGCCAAGGCACCCCTTCCGGGCTTCAAGGAAGTGCAGCCGGTGGTGTTCTGCGGCCTGTTCCCGGTCGATGCCAATGATTTCGAGAAG
>CAJYHD010000442.1 GCA_913773715.1 uncultured Sphingobium sp. | reverse complement strand
GGGAGACACAGGTCAGCGCCACGACAACCGACTGGGCGTCGTACATAACGCTGTCGGCGGGCATACCGCCACCCGAAACCAGGACGGGCACCTCGGGCTTTCCGAAGCCGGAGGCGATATAGTGAAGAAGCACGTGCGGCAGCGAGTGCACGGGGGTAGTCAGAAAATCCATTGCAGTACCGAAGCTTAAGGGTCGCGGACCGAGCGATCCGGACAAGCACCTCCAATCTTTTTCATCGATCTTCAGCGGCTCAAAAGCCCAGCTTCCCCCTTACTGCAGCGCCTATCTTTCCTGTCCTTTCTTACTCGTCTGGCTTGTCAGGCCAGCGGCAGGGCCTCTGCTTCCAGTATGTCGTTTTTCACCCGACATACCGGATTTAGGGTGAGCCGCTTGCCGGTCGCCAACGGCTGCAACCGCCTGCCCGAGCAAGCCGCTCGACTTGCCTCTCGACGCAGGATCGGCGGGCGATGGCTTCGGAACGTCTACGGGCGACGTGGCGGCGAGCTCTTCGGGGCCAGCAGGCGGTGCACCCGTCGCCTTCCGTCGGCGCTTGGCCTGGATTGTCGACAGCGTCTGCAGCAGTTCGACATCCTGCAGACGGTCGATATTTGCCAGCGTGCGTGATTGCCCGCCGTCGGCACCACGATCCGCGACGGTGAGCGCGTGCCCCAAGCCCTCGCCGGGCAGGACCGATCTGCCGCCATGGTCCTGATGCATCAGGTCACGGGACACAGCTGCCGATGCCGCCGCGATCTCGCGACGCTCGCGCTCGGCCAACAGCAGTTTCTGGATTTCAGGTTCGTCGCCGAGCGGGCGGAACAACCGGTGGATCGCGGGCGGGACCGTCTTGTCGATCACATATCCGCCCGAGACGAAACCCAGGTGATTGGAGCTTTGGCGATGCTTGATCAGCCATGCGTGCAGGCGCTTTTCGACCTGCGGTCGATAGGCCGGCGAGATCGGATGAAGGGGCGCCAGCTTGGCGTGATCAGCTGGGACGTGTCGCAACCGTTCACGCCCATTGCCCGTGACCGCGACAACCTCAGCCCACGCCTTCTCAACCTTGCCGTCGAGGTCCTCCAGCCGCGATGCCGCGCGGGCATGCTGAGTGGTCGGTGCTACGATGGCGTCGATTTCGCCCAGCCACGCGCGCGCTTCGTCCTGGATTTCCAGACTGGCGGTGCCGACACGCAGCACGGTCTCAGCCCGTGAGCGCACCATCCGCTCGACGATGGCGACCACCCCCGCCTGGCACCGTCGCGTCACGGCGGCGTTTGCGAGCTCCTGCCAGTGCGCAGTCGCCTTCAAGGAAGCCGCCGAAGCCCGTCGACCGAGCTGGATCGCGGCCCTGAGACGATTCTCGAGCCGGTCGCGATCGGCATGCTCTAGAAGCAGTCGCATCTCATCATCGTACCGGATATGAGCGTTTCGCGTACCGGCAGCCGTTACATCGCCCCTGGCCTCGCTGGCGGTGATGGCGGAGCCGAGATGCTCCATCGGTGTCAGCCGAATCCTGGCATCCCGATAAGGCCCCGGCGCGTAGATGGGGCTGCCCGCCCGGCCATCCACGACCTTGTTGACGATGTCGACATAGCGCTTGCGCAACGCTTTGACGTAGCGTTGACCAGCCACAAAATGGGAAACGGCCTTTTCGCCGTCCTTCGGCACGTCCCGGGTCGGCTCTGCGATCTTGTCTTGGCGATAAGGGTAACAGAACTTGCCGTTCCGCTTGCGCTCGGAATATTCGAAATCCCAGCAACCCTCGCCTTCGACCGGCTTGCGGGGGTTGCGCTCGTCATTGATCTCCTTCGCCGTCAGCCAGCGTGCCGGCCGATCATAGCCATCGATGTGGAAGTGGAAGTTGTCGGGGTCGTTCGTCGCATCAGGGCGATGGATCACGGCGACATACATCCAGCCTTCCGCGTCCAGCGCCCCACAAAAACGTTCGAGCACCAGGCGCCGCTCGGCCGGCTTCAGTCCGCGTGGAAATTCGCCGACGAAGCGGGTCTGGATGCGCCCGCATGGTCCCGCCTTCCAGTTCGGTCGCGCAGCCGCGGGTAAGCCAGGCTGGTCATCACACCATACCAGCCGGTCATAGGCCTCTTCCAAGTTGCCTTGGCGATGTCGACGATAGCGTCGACAAAGGCCTTGCCTTCGGCTTTCGCCTTCGCCTCCTGGGCGAGCCGCGTCTGCTGCAGCGTCACCGCAGCCTTGCGCACCCATCCCGGCGCATCTTGCCGGGTGGCCAGCAGCATCCAGTCATCGGCATATTGCGTCGAGACCTGCAGCGTCCCGCCCTTGGCTTGTCGCTCGCAGCGCTCGGCCGCTTCGAACAGGCTGCGTTCCCGCTCGCGCCCGCCGGGGATGTTGCTGATGATGGCGAGGTGATTCTGCAGCCGGCGATCTTCGTCCATGTCGAGCATGTCGATCAGCCGCGCGGTGTCATTCTTCTCCACGGCGGTGGTGCGGGTGATATAGTCGAGATGGGTTTCGAAGTCGGCGACGCCGCCGCGGGTGACATAGCTGTGGTGAGCAGCAGCGATGCCGCTTCGGTCGGGATAGCGCGGGTGGGTACGCCCATCCTTTGCGCGGGGGACGACAGTGCGACTGATCCGCACCATGTCGAAATGCGGGATCCGCACAGGCCCGGTCTGGCGCGGGCTCACCGAAAGGGGGCTGGCCCGTGAGAAGTCGACCGAAGTCGCTCGTCCGCCGCCGCTGCCAGTATTAGCGACGCGCTGGCGCGTGTGGGCGGCTTTGGAAAAGGGCGAAAGGATCTCGAAACCGGCGCCGGATGTGACCCGCACGCGACCGCGCACGACACTTCGCTTGGGCTCGATCTCCCGCTTGCCGAAGCCACCGCGTCGCAAGCTCGCGCCGATCGCCTCGCGATCCTCACGCGCCAGCCGCCGCAGCAGCGCCTGTAGCTGATGCAGATATTGCGGATAGGCAGGCAGAGGGTCGGCACCATGGGTCATGGCATATAATGTCCCGTGGCGCGGCTCCATTCTCAAGGGGGCGCCCCCCGACCTCAAACAAAATGCCTTCCGGAGCCGAAGGTGGAGGACATGGGGGATGTCGCCGAAACAATGGTCGGTCAGTCCCCGCAAAAAGGTGGTCACCACCTTTTTGCGCTGTTGCGCCTTAAAACCTTGCCCGGGCTTCTTCTGTTTCCTCCTATCTGATTTGAGAGGCGTCTGACCCTCGCCGATCCTTGTCGGGTGAGGTCAGACGCCTCTCAAATCAGATAGGAGGAAACAGAAGAAGCCCGGGCAAGGTTTTAAGGCGCAAC
>CAJYHD010000441.1 GCA_913773715.1 uncultured Sphingobium sp. | reverse complement strand
CCGCTGATGAGGTGCTTCATCTTGGGGTGATCGGGCCGTCCGAAGCGCAGCGCGTTCATGTTCGCGATCGGACGCGCGCCCATGGTGAACACGTCGCGCAGGATGCCGCCCACGCCCGTCGCCGCGCCCTGATAGGGTTCGATGTAGGAGGGGTGGTTGTGGCTCTCCATCTTGAAGATCGCCGCCTGACCGTCGCCAATATCGACCACGCCCGCATTTTCGCCAGGCCCGCAGATGACCTGCGGCCCTTCGGTCGGCAGCTTCTTCAGATGGATGCGGCTCGACTTGTAGCTGCAATGTTCCGACCACATGACCGAAAAGATGCCGAGTTCCGTCAGGTTCGGCTCACGGCCGAGGGCGGCGAGGACGCGGTCATATTCTCCCGGCGAAAGGCCATGTTCGGCGACGATTTCCGGGGTGATCGGTGTAGCGGTGCTGGACATGCCCGCGCCTTTAGCGGGGGCGCGGCGGATACACAATGGAAAGGCTGCGTTCCCGTCCTATGATGCAGGCAGCAAAGGAGACGCCGATGACCGCAACGCAGTGGATGCTGCTGCCCTTGAAGCGCTATGCCAAGTTCACGGGGCGGGCGCGGCCCAAAGAATATTGGATGTTCATCCTGTTCATGATCCTCGCCATGGTCGTTCTGACGATTGTGGAGAGCATTCTGGGCCTCGGCTCGACCGATCGCTGGCTCCAGACCGGGCCGTGGTGGGCGGACGCGGGTTATGCGCGTACTGGCGGGCCGCTGGTCGGATTGTTCGCGCTGGCGATGATCATTCCGCATCTGGCGGTCGGCGTGCGGCGGCTGCACGACACGGATCGCAGCGGCTGGTGGTGGTTGCTGATCCTGATCCCGCTGATCGGCAGCATCGTCCTGCTCGTTTTCTTCATCATGAGCGGTACGCGCGGGACCAACCGGTATGGGCCGGACCCGGTTGAGGTCGGCGAAGGCCCGGCGTACATCGCATAAGAAAATGGCCGGACCTTTAGGGGAGGTCCGGCCAGATATGCGTTAAACGATAAGGCGAAAGGGCTTAGACGTGGCAGGCCTGCGCGCCCTTGCCCGGTGCGGAGATGGTGACGTCGTTGCCCGACCCCTTGATCTCGTACCCTTCGGCGGTGAAGGGCTGACCGGCTTCGGCCGCCTTCAGCGTCGTCGCGCTGCCGCCCTTTTCGGTGCGGATCAGCGCGGTCTTGTCGTCGCTCATGAAGTCGACGAAGAACAGGCTGTTGTCCTTGCAGCGATACTGCTTGTTCGCCTTCACCGAAGGCGGCAGTTCGACAGGAGCCGCGTTGGCAAGCTGGTTGGCCAACGGGTCGGCAGGGCCGCCCACGACTTCGGGCTGGTCATTCTTGTTGCAGGCCGACAGCAGCGCGATGCTGGCGACGGCGGCGAGGGAGAGATAATATTTCATAGCGATCCTTTTATGTGCGCGTGCAACATGGTGCGTCAACGCAAAACTCTGCCATTCCCGCCATCCTCTGCTGTGACGTCATGACATCATCATGACAGTAGGGCGGGCTTGACCGGGCGCGCAGGCGCGGCCAATGCTGAGAAATGGCCGAGACCCAGAGCATAGCGACACCCGATCCTGCGACCCTGAGCTTCGAGGATGCGCTGCGCGCGCTCGAAAACATTGTGCGGCGGCTGGAGAGCGGAGATGTTCCGCTCGACGAATCCATCTCCCTTTATTCGCAGGGCGAGGAATTGCGGAAGCGCTGCGCCGAGCGGTTGCAGGCGGCCGAAGCGCGGATCGCGAAGCTGACTGTGGACGCGAACGGCGCCGTCGCGGGTTCGCAGCCCTTCGGCGCGGACTGACAGACATGTGGGGGGCAGGGCAAAGCGCAGGGGAACTGATGCTGACGCGGGCGGCTGGCGTCGCGGCAGATATTGACGCGGCGTTCGATCGTTTGTTGGAAGTGCCCGACGATGCGCGCGCGCGCCTTTATGAAGCGATGCGGCATGCGGCGATCGGCGGCGGCAAACGGCTGCGTCCTTTGCTGGTGCGGGCGACCTGCGACCTGTTCAACATCGCGCCCGAATCGGCTCTGCGTGTGGGTCTCTCGATCGAGTGCATCCACGTCTATTCGCTGATCCACGACGATCTGCCCGCGATGGACGATGACGACATGCGGCGCGGCAAGCCAACCGTTCACAAGGCATTCGACGAGGCGACGGCAATCCTGGCAGGCGACTGCCTTCATGACCTGGCCTTCGAAGTGCTGGTTGATCCCGACACACATGCCGACCCGTTTGTCCGCGTGGAATTGTTGCAGGCATTGGCGAAGGCGAGCGGTCCGTCCGGCATGGCGGGCGGCCAGATGATGGATCTGGAGGCGGAGAAAACCCGTTTCGACCTTGCCACCGTCACGCGTCTTCAGAACATGAAGACCGGCGCACTCATCGCCTTTTGCGTAGAGGCGGCAGCGATCATGGCGCGGCTGCCGGTCGAGGCGCGTAGGGGCCTGCACGGTTATGCCCATGACATCGGTCTGGCCTTTCAGATTGCCGATGATCTGCTCGACGTCGAAGGGGATGCGGAGCTTGCCGGCAAGGCGCTGGGCAAGGATGCGGCGGCGGGCAAGGAAACCTTCGTCTCGCTGCTCGGCGTCGATCGCGCGCGCGCGCAGGCGCATATGCTGGTCGATCAGGCCAAGGCGCATCTGCATGGCTATGGCGCAGAGGCGAACCTGCTGCGCGCGATTGCCGACTATATCGTGGAAAGGGACCGCTAAGCCCATGACGAAGCCGCGCATCGGGGTCTATCCCGGCACGTTTGACCCCATCACGCTCGGGCATATGGACATCATCCGTCGGGGCGCGAAGCTGGTGGACAAGCTGGTGATCGGCGTCACCACCAACATATCCAAGTCACCGATGTTTACCGATGAAGAACGGCTCGACATGGTTCGCCGCGAATGCGCGGACATCGGTACGGAGATCGTCGTCACCGGCTTCAACTCGCTGCTGATGGACTTTGCCGAATCGCAGGGTGCCAGCGTCATCATCCGTGGGCTGCGCGCCGTGGCGGACTTCGAATATGAATATCAGATGGCGGGCATGAACCAGCAGATCAACGGCCGGGTGGAAACCGTGTTCCTGATGGCGGACGTGTCGTTGCAGCCGATCGCATCGCGGCTGGTCAAGGAAATCGCACTCTATGGCGGGCCGATCCACAAATTCGTCAGCCCAGCAGTGCGCGACGAAGTGGTCGAGCGCGTGGAGCGGATCGGGCGCAAGGGGCAGGCCTAACTCGACCGCTCAGCCTGCATTCAGTTGCCAATGGCGAAGAGCGCGCTATCAGGACCACTTTGACGGAGCGCTGCGCCGTCGGGCAAGACATCGAAGGAAAGTAGAGCTTCATGCGTTTCAATTCGGCGCTCAAGACGATGGCGATCACGCTCGCCTTCACCGCGTCCGGCATCGCCTATGCCCAGGGCGGCGGCGGCAGGGGCGAAGAAATGAAGAAGGCGGAAGCGGCCCAGCGCGCGCAAGACACGGCGAAGGTGCTGGAAAATGATCTGGTTCCAAAGCTGCCGCCTGCGACCGTGCCGATCGATCCGCAGAATGTCTGGGACCTCGACCTGTCGAGTGGTGGGCGCGTCCGCATCCAGCTGCGTCCCGACATCGCGCCCAATCATGTCGAGCGGATCAAGACGTTGACGCGGCAGGGCTTCTACAACGGCCTGAAGTTCCATCGTGTGATCCCCGGCTTCATGGCGCAGGGCGGCGACCCGAAGGGCGACGGGACGGGCGGTTCGCAGCTGCCCGACCTCAAGGCCGAATTCAATCCGATGCCGCATGTGCGCGGCACGTTGTCGATGGCGCGCGCGCAAAGCCCGGACAGCGCCAACAGCCAGTTTTTCATCGTGTTGCTGCCCCGGATGCAGCTCGACAAGAAATATACGGTCCTCGGACGCGTGATCGACGGCATGCAATATGTCGATGCAATTCATGAAGGCGAGCCGCCTGCCGATCCGACCGTGATCCTTCAGGCGTCGATCGAAAGCGATGGCAAACCGCCGGTGACGGCACCGCCTCCGCCTCCGTCTGCGCCTTCGATCATCGACATGCCGGCCGCCAAGAAGCCAGCGGCGAAAAAGCCCGCCGCCAAGGCGCCTGCGCCCAAGAAGTAAGCCGGGCTTCCGGTAAGTATTCGTGCGCGTCGACCTGTTCGATTTCGACCTTCCGGCGGAGAATATCGCGCTCCGCCCGGCATCCCCCCGGGATTCGGCGCGTTTGCTGCTGGTGCCCGGCGCCGGCGCGTTTCAGGATCGCGTCGTAAGCGACCTGCCATCTCTGCTGCGGGCAGGTGATGTGCTGGTGTTCAACGACACGCGCGTCATCCCTGCGCAACTGGAAGGGCGGCGTGGCGAGGCGAAGGTCGGCGCGACGCTGCACAAGCGGCTTGGTTTGCGGCAATGGCAGGCGTTTCTGCGCAATGCGAAGCGGGTGCGCGAAGGCGACCGGATCGACTTTGGTGCGGAGGTGACGGCGATCGCTGGCGCGCGCGACGAAGATGGCGGCGTGACGCTGACGTTCGAGGGCGACGAGCCAGTTGAGCTGCTACTGGAGCGGGCAGGGCAGATGCCGCTTCCACCCTATATCGCGAGCAAGCGCCCGACCGACGAACGCGACCGCAGCGATTATCAAACGATGTTCGCGCGTGAGGATGGCGCGGTGGCAGCACCCACCGCCGCGCTGCATTTCACGCCCGGTTTGATGGCGGCGCTGGACGCGGCGGGGATCGGGACCGAGACGCTGACGCTGCATGTCGGCGCAGGCACCTTTCTGCCGGTCAAGGCGGACGACACCGACGACCATCGGATGCATGCGGAATGGGGCCGGATCGACGCCGGGACAGCGGACCGGCTGAATGCGGCACGCGCGGCCGGCGGGCGGCTGATCGCCGTCGGCACGACCTCGCTGCGTTTGCTCGAAAGTGCGGCTGGTGAGGACCGGATCATCCGCCCCTTCGCGGACGAAACACGAATCTTCATTACGCCAGGTTACAGCTTCCGCGCCGTCGATGGGCTGATGACCAACTTCCATCTGCCCAAATCGACATTGTTCATGCTGGTATCCGCCCTGATGGGCCGCGACCGGATGAAAGCCGCTTATTCCCATGCCATCGAAAATGGCTACCGTTTCTACTCTTACGGGGATAGCTCGCTGCTTCTGCCGTGAGAGAGTGTTTGTGAAGTAGGCTGCTGGCCTCTTCTTCTGCAGCCCCCCCCCCGTGGGTGGTCAATGGGTGAACCGATCGAGATCGCATCAGATTGAATCAGATGATAGCTCAAAGTCTGTTCTTGATTGCGTGGAGGCAGACGTCGAGATAATCCGGTCGTTGAGTATCGAGGGAGTCATCCGTGGCAAGTGCAGCACCAGAAGTTAATGTCAAAGGTGAACCCGTTGAGCGTGTTTTTGGTAATTATGCTGCTGAACGATACGTAGTAAACCGTAGGTACCAGCGGAAACTGATCTGGACATTAGAGGAAAAGCAGAACTTCATAGACTCGATAATTAGCGGATATCCTGTGCCTATCATTCTTCTAGCTGAGGAGACTAATAAAGCTGGAGGAAACTTTGAGATAATTGATGGTATGCAGAGGTTAGATGCAATTGTTTCTTTCATAAACAATAAGTATCCAGTCGCGGGTTTCTATTTTGATCTCAACACTATAGCTGTCACAAAAGAAATTCTCGACAAGGGAGAACTTGTTCAGAAAACTCCGGTTATGGACAGAGCGCAATGTGTGCGCATCGCATCATATCCGCTGCCACTTTCAATTTACGAATTTGCTAACGATGGTGCTGTCGACACTGTTTTTAGGCGAATCAACTCTGGCGGCAGGCAGCTGTCCAGGCAAGAGTTGCGATCCGCAGGCTCTGCTGGCGATTTTGCGACCGCAGTCAGGCGGGCTTCAGCCAAGGTGCGCGGTGATGATTCAGCTTCTGATATTCTCAAGCTGAACGCGATGCAGGCAATAAGCATAACCAATAAAGATTTAGACTACGGAATTGATATCGAGAGTATATTCTGGATAGCGCAGGGAATTTTGTCTCGTGACATGGTGAGGCAAAGTCGTGATGAGGAACTGGTTGCGGACCTCATGGCGTACATGGTTAGCCCCGAGCCGGTATCCTCGCGAATGGAGCATCTGGATGATTACTTTGGCATGGATCCAGACGGTGCGGGAGCAGAACGTTATTTGATGATCGAAAATGCTGTAGCCGCTCGTAGTCTTAGTTTAGTGGTCATTGATTTTCAACGTGTTCTGGATCAGATCACAATGACACTTGATTATGCACAAAGCACCTTCGCTCAGTTAATATTCGACAAACCTCAATCCGCATCTCCGCGCTATTTTCAGCTTGTGTTTCTTGCATTCCACCACTTGATTATTGAAAAGAATCTGGAGGTCCAAGATCGTGGTGCTTTGGTTAAAGCGCTAGATGGCTGCGGTGGGCAGGTGGTTGTTCAAGAGGGTGGGCGATGGGGTGCTGAGAACCGCGAAAAAGCGATCGCATCCGTGGTCGGAATGATTCAGAAGGCATTCGGTCCCTCAACGACGACTGATCCAGCGCAGATCCACTGGATCAATCAGTTCCAAAACTTGCTCATGCAGTCATATACAGAGCAAGCTGCTTATGATTTCAAGCAGGGCTTTATGACGCTTGATACCAATCCGAAATTTGACGATGAATCTTTCGAGAAGATTTTAAAGACGTGTGTTGGCATAGCAAATATTGCACGAGGCCAAAAAGGATATGTTGTCGTTGGCGTAGCTGAAAATACTGCAACTGCGACTAGAGTTGAGCAGATATTTGGCTCAAAAGCGAGGACGTTTGATAATTTCTACGTTGTAGGCGTTGCGCATGAAGTGGAATTCCTGAAAAAGAACTTGGACCAATTTTTTCAGATGATTATAGATCGTGTTTCTGCAAGTTCAATTTCTGAACCGTTGCGATCTTACATCACTTCGCACATGAAATCAGTGCGGTACTACGATAAGACGGTTTATGTTTTTGAGGTTTGTGGGCAAAATAACCCGAGCCTCTATGGCGATACTTATTTTGAGCGTAGAGGGGCGCAACTTCACGAAGTGGCAGCGGCTGATTTTCCGGTTCTCTTTGCCCGATACGCGTCCTCTTGATTTTCGAC
>CAJYHD010000440.1 GCA_913773715.1 uncultured Sphingobium sp. | reverse complement strand
GGTCCGGTTAGCAGGTCGGGCGACAGCACGCCGCCTGCCTGAGCCTTCGTCGCTTCAAGCGTCAGCAATTCCTGCGCGAGCGATTCGGGCTGGCGACTGTAGGTGAACACGACGATCCCGACGTCGAGTGCTGCGAACAGCAGCGTGAACGCCGCCAGACGCGCCGCAATCTGTCGGAACAGCGTAGGGGGCCGTCGCCTTGGCCGAACCGCATCCATCCTATTCACCAGATACGCTTGGCGCGAACAGCGCATAGCCGACGCCGTGCACGGTGCGGACCTGCACGTCCGCCCCGGCGGCGGTCAGGCGCTTGCGCAGCCGCGATACTGCCGCTTCCAACGCGTTGGGCGTTACCTCGGCGTCCATCGCATATAGCGTATTCTCAAGCGCCGGCTTGGCGACGACGTGTCCGGCGCGGCGGAGCAGAACTTCGAGCAGGTTGATTTCACGCGGCGTCGCGTCGATCGCGACGCCGCCCACGTCGGCCGACCGTGAGGCACAATCGAGCACGACGTTGCCCGCGGCGAGCTGGGTGCCGAGCGACGCCCCGGGTCGTCGCAGCAGGGCACGACACCGCGCCGCGAGCTCGGGAATCTGGAACGGCTTCACCAGATAGTCGTCAGCGCCCGCGTCGAGTCCGGTGACGCGATCGTCGAGGCCACCTCGCGCGGTCAGGACAAGGATCGGCGTCGCATTCTTGTCCCGGCGGGAACGGCGGACGATGTCCAAGCCGTCTCCATCGGGGAAGCCAAGGTCGACCAGTAGCAGGTCATATGTCGCCACCTTCATCGCCAGCTCGGCGTCCTCGACGGTCTCGACCCAATCGACCGCGAAACCCTGCGGGATCAGGCCGTCCCGAACCAGGCTGCCGAGCCGGGCGTTGTCTTCAATCAGCAGCAGGCGCATGGTCGATGTCGGTCCCCGTTGGTGCACGTTTGTAGCCAGTGACCATCGCCAGCGGCAGGTTTTCCCGGTGCCGCACGCTCTCGACGATCGCACCGATGACATGCAGGGCTACCGCGCCGATCAGAACATTGGCGGCGGTTTCGTGCAACGTCTCGACCCAGCCCACACCCCAGAATTGGTCGAGCCCCATCATCCATCCGCTGGTCCCCACCGTCGCCAGCAGGACAATGAGGACGACGATCATTGCGCCTCCGGCCGGGTTGTGCCCGATGTAGCGCGGCTCGCGCCGGGCAGCCAGCGCGCGAAAATAGCGCAGCAACACGAACGGGCCTGGCACGAAGCTGGCGAATTGCGCGTGACGCCGGCCGATAACACCCCAGATCAGCCGGATCGCCAGCGCCGTGACGACAACGTAGCCGACATAGATATGCGGCGGCTCCTCATGCCGAAGGAACGTCAGGTTGGCGATCACACCTCCTACCACGGTCCAGTGAAAGATGCGGACGATCGGGTCCCAGACCTTGACCCTGCCGCGGTTGCGAGCAGGGTTTCGGGAAGGAGCCGCTGGAGCGACGTGGCTCATCGTCAGTCGACGTTGTTCTGAACGATCGCGCCGTTCACCGGGTTGAAATAGACTTCGGCGCGCTTGCCGTCCTTGGTGTGAGCGTAGATTTCGTAGCAGCTGCCGGACACCTGAAAGACCTTGACGTCGCGATAGCCCATTTTGGCGATGCGGCCTTTCATTTGTGCCGGCGTCATCCATTTGGCCTGAGGCGCCTTGGTGCAGACGGGCGACGCCATCGCCATCGGCGCAGCTGCGACGGCGGCGAGAAAGGCTGCGACCTTCAAGGGGGCAAATCGGATCATCGAACGAGCTCCTGTCAGAGGCGGGATAGCCTCGATGACCGGGAGATCGCAGCACCGCCTGACCGAAACCTGACGGCACAGCGAGTTTTTCCGACGGCTCGAGAATGCGGTTGCCGCGGACCTGTCAGGTCGTCGTCAGGACCGGGGTCGATAGCGGGGCAGCCGCACTTCCGGCGGCAATGGAGTATCGACCATGATGAAGTCCCTGATCGTCGCTGCCGCCGGTGCCGCGACCATTTTCGCCGTCAGCGTGACCGCCGCGCCGTCGGCGCCGACCCGCCCGCTAGCCGCCAGCACGCGGGCGAACCTCGAAGCCGCGATGCACGGGGAGGCTTATGCCAACCTGAAGTATCTGCGGTACGCCGACCAGGCGCAGGCGGCGGGAAAGCCCGAACTCGCCAAGCTCTTCCGCGCATCGGCCAACGTCGAGGCCAACGAGCACTTCGATCGCGAAGCGCAGGCGCTGCGGCTCGGCAGCAGCAACAATGTGAACCTCGAAGATGCCATGAAGGGCGAGCACTACGAGAATGTCACGATGTACGTGAATTTCGCCAAGGAGGCGGAAGCGGCCGGCGACAAGAAGGTGGCGCAGATGTTCCGCCAGATCGCGGTCGACGAAGGCACGCATTACGCGGCTTACAAGGCTGCCCTGGCAAAGCTCCCCCGTCGCTAAGCCAGCTGCAGGCGCCGGCCCGGCCATCCCCCCGGCGGGCCGGCGCATCAAATCGGGATCGTTCGATAGGTTTTTAACACACGCCAGCCGAATGGGGCCTGAAAGAGCGCTCAGTGCCCTAATCGCGCAACATCAATTCGAACGCGAGATTTTCAACAGCCACGACCTGTTTTGACGAGGCACCATGGGAATGGGTCGCCCGGCGCGATCGGCCGAGAGGCCGGCTGCGGAATGTGACTTCTCAAAACCCATCGCCAATTGTAATCCCGATCGATGAGCCTTGTCGATGAGTTTTGAGAAAAATCGATGCTGATCGGGTATGCGCGCGTGTCGACGCCCGACCAGGATCTGACCCTGCAGCTTGATGCGCTGCACCAAGCCGGGTGCGAGCGCTGCTTTTCCGACAAGGCCAGTGGCGCGAAGATCAGTCGCCCCGGTTTGGTCGAGGCCATCAGCTACGCGCGCGCCGGCGATGTACTGGTCGTCTGGAAGCTGGATCGGCTGGGCCGGACGATGAAGGGTTTGGTCGACCTCGCGGCCGAGCTCGAGGAGAAGGGCATCGGCCTGCGCTCGATCACGGATGGGATCGATACCTCCGGCACTGCCGGCAGGTTGGTCTTCAACATCCTCGCCGCCATGGCGCAGATGGAGCGTGAGCTGGTCAAGGAGCGCACCACTGCGGCGCTTGAGGTCGCCAGGCGTAGGGGTCGCTTTGGCGGCCGAAAGTCGGTCATGACCGATGATCGCCGGAATGCGGCCGAGAGCCTGCTGAAGACAGAGATGACGCCGCGCGAGATAGCCGGTGCGATCGGTGTATCGCTGTCGACCTTCTACCGCCATTTTCCGGGTAAGTGACCCCGGCGTAGATGGGTGGACTAGGGCCTTCCTCGCTGGCCAGCGGAAGATCGACCCGGCCGTAGGCGCGAAGGCTACCGATGCGACTCGAGAGCCTTCGCCGGATCCTCTTCTGACGTCGGTCCGCCGTCGGCACTCTGTGGCACGCGATCCTTCTGCAGGTGCGCGGTTGGAGGCGATCGAAACCCCTCCGAGCCAAGGAACTCGTACTTGATGTATCGGTCGGACTCGATGCGCTCGAGCACCGCGTTGATCACGGCTTCTCGAGAGGGCAGCTGGAGCCGCTGCTGTAGCCGCTCCGCGATGGCCACCGCTACGGGCGACAAGGCTATTGTTGAGCGCCGGTAGCCGGCTTGATCCTCGCGTTGCTTCTTCAGCCGCATGGACCGGGTACTGCGTTTTATAGGCTGCTCGTCGCTCGTCATAAGCGGACGACAATCTGCCAGCATCAGCCCAGGTGCAATATGGCTTCGGCATTACGAAACGCGGTCGCGATGGTCTGCGTGGCAGGCGATGCAGAGGTCACTGAGCAGTTTGATCGAGAGTGACGTCGTCGCCCTCGGGAGCGTCGTCCTCGGGGGCGTCTTGCTGGGCGCGATAGGTGGTGAGCATGCCCTCGTACATCACCATCGTCTTATTGAGCGACTGCAGGAAGACGGGGTCGAAATAGATCATCGGCTCGTTCAGGATATCGACGGCGAAGAAGGCTCCGACCACGTCGATCTCAAGTATCTCCGCGAGCTGGTCGATGAGATGTCCGGTGAGCGGCGTTCGGCCCGCTTTGATCTTGACGACAAGGCTGAGGCTTCGCCCCAATCGGGCGGCTACCTGTGGATTCGTCAGCCCCCGACGACGCCATTCCTCGCGGAACAGCGTGAGAAAGCCCCGTTGTCTGTCAGCGCTTACGGCGAACGCTTTGCCCTGGTGGTACATTGTGCGACCCCCTAACAGGTCGCAATACTCCGTTATTCCGCACGATTGTCAATCAGGCGCGTCCACGGCAATGTGTGAACAATCGTTAAATGTTCCGTAAAATACGGCGAGTAGCGCTGTTACGAAGGCGAGCCGAGTAGGAACCGGGTGATCGGCGTATTGCATCGCTAAGTCACGTGCTCGCTGGAAGATCGGTTTCTGGCTAAGCGGGATACGCAACGTCACCCGAACGTCGCCGGGCTGATCTAGCTTGAGCGCCTCGGCAACCAAGGCCTTCGGATCCTCCATAGACAGGAATATTTCCATGCCTTTCAACGCAGTAGCGGATACGCTCTCGAACGCCAGTGTGTGGTGCGAGTGGATGCGGATGGCGTGACACGCCAGCCGGAACACCGACTTATCGAACGTGAATGTGTAGATCACCTGAGACATAGGCGATCATATTCCCTCCCCCAGGCGATAGGCCATACCTGATACGCAGCAACTGCGATTGCCGCCGGCCTCCCGTGCCGCAGCCCCTCCATCGTTCACAAAGATCAGGACAAGTAAACAGGGTAATTATTTTACCCTGTCGATCGGTCCACGGCCGGAATGAACCATTTCGGCTGGAAGTGAGCTGCGGTCGTGGACCGCCTGCTAGATGTTACAATCACCGTCACAAACAGGGTAACTTTTTTCCTCTGTTCAAGTCTTGAGATTTGGTTCCTTTTGAAGACGGCGCAGCAATTCGCTTCGTCTATCAAGGGGAAAGAGCATGTCTGCACTTGCGATGCCGAAGGGGGGTCGTACCAACGCCGTCCTTCTCGGCCTGGCAATCATCGCCATGGTGATGGTGCTGGGCGCGTCGGCGGCGTTCGCCGGCACCGACACGACGTTCAATACCGCTCTCTTGAAGTTCACGGACTTCCTCGAGGGCTCGGGCGGCAAGATCATCACCGTGATGAGCCTCGCCGGCGGCATCGTCGCGCTCGCGTCGGGTCGCTTCAGCCTCGGCCAGGTGGCCGTCCCGGTCGCGGTCGGCGTCGGCGCCGGCACCGGCATTCCGATCGTCACCTCGACCGTCACTGCGACGATCTGAGGCGCGGCTGGATCAACCGCTGGGAGGGCGGCTTAGCTTATGGACCGGTATTCCATCCCCTCGCATCTCGACGACCCGGAGCTGATCGGCTTCTGGACGCTGGACGAGTTCCTCGCGATGGCGATCCCCTTCGTGTGGGGCATCCTCTCGCAGCACGTCGTGATCGGGTTGGTGGTCTCGTTGCTCGGGTGGTGGGGGTTTCGGAAACTCAAAGCCGGAAAAGCCTCGTCGTGGATTCTCCACATGGCCTACTGGCATCTGCCGTCGAGCTTTACCGGTCTGAAGGCAAC
>CAJYHD010000439.1 GCA_913773715.1 uncultured Sphingobium sp. | reverse complement strand
GATCGATCCTGCGCGATTCTACACTTTGATCTACACGCTGATGATTTTGCTCGGGACCAAGCTGATGGCCGACGCGATCCTCTGAGGCGAAAGAAAATCTTAGACTGCCTGAGAGGCTTTATTCCTTTTCGCGCTTCTTGCGATGGGTGTCGAGGTCGAGGACGGTGGTGTCCAGCCCCTCGGGCAGCAAGCCCAGACGGCGCGCCACTTCCTGATAGGCTTCGACTTCGCCGCCCAGGTCGCGGCGGAAGCGATCCTTGTCGAGCTTTTCGTTGGTCGCCATGTCCCACAGGCGACAACCGTCGGGGCTGATCTCGTCGGCCAGAATGATGCGGCTGAAATCGCCATCCCACAAACGGCCGAACTCCAGCTTGAAGTCGATGAGGCGGATGCCGATGCCCGCGAACAGGCCGCACATGAAGTCGTTCACACGGATCGCCATGTCGGCGATGTCATGCATTTCCTCCTGTGTCGCCCAGCCGAAGCAGGCGATATGCTCTTCGGACACAAGCGGGTCGCCCAGCGCATCGTCCTTGTAGCAATATTCGATCAGCGTGCGCGGAAGCTGCGTACCTTCTTCGATGCCCAGCTTTTTCGACAGAGAGCCAGCGGCGACGTTGCGCACGATCACCTCGATCGGCACGATCTCGACCTGGCGGACCAATTGCTCACGCATGTTGAGGCGACGGATGAAGTGGGTCGGCACGCCGATCTGGCCGAGCAGCGTGAAGATATGTTCAGAGATGCGGTTGTTGAGAACGCCCTTGCCCGAAATCGTGCCCTTCTTCTGCGCGTTGAAGGCGGTAGCGTCGTCCTTGAAATACTGGATGATCGTGCCGGGTTCGGGACCCTCGTAAAGGATCTTTGCCTTGCCTTCGTAGATTTGCCGCCGACGGGCCATGCGCGTTCCTGTCTTCTTCAAACTCAAGTGCCCCGGCAAACGCGAATCGAGAGGGATCAGCGGGTGCCGGGGCTGTCAGCGCGGCCCATAGAACAAAGTCGGCGGGGGCGCAATTCGGGCGGGCCGTCAGGCGATGCCCTTAATCCTGCGAAACTGGTCGAAGAGGGTGAGGAATCGATCGATGTCCGCCTTCATCATGAAGTAGGGGGTGGACAGGCGGAGCTTGGAGGGATCGCCGCCGCGCACCCGGACCTTGTGGTTGGTCCAGAGCCAGTCCTGTAATTCGGTGCGGCTGACGGGAGGCACATTGATGGTCGTGATCGCGCAACGCAGCCTCGGATCGGGCGAGGTCCAGCTTTGCGCGCCGCGCTTCATCATCTCTGTATGGATATAGTCGGCGAGCATCCGGTGCCGCGCCTCGATCCGGTCGATGCCGATATTCTGCGCCAGCGCTACGGCTGCGTTAAGGCCCATCAACGTTGGAATGCACGATGACCCAATTTGCATATAGCGGTCCGCCATGCGCGTCGGATCGTCATAGCCGCCGGTCGCGATCGTGTTCCAAACCCGATCCATCACGCTCTTGTCGCGCAGATAGAGGAAGCCCGTGCCCTTGGTCGCAAACAACCATTTATGCATCGATCCGGTATAGATGTCGCAGCCGATGTCGTTGAGGTCGATCTTCATCATGCCCGGCGCGTGGGCACCATCGAAGGCGGAGACGATGCCCTTCGAACGAGCGAGTGCGGCGATCTCCTTAGCGGGAAGGACGACGCCGGTCGCGGTGCTGATGTGGCTGACGAAGATGATGCGGGTGCGCGGCGTGATCGCGTCACTGATGCGGTTGAGGATGTCCGCCGCATCCTTGGGCGGCTTGGGCATCGTAAACTTGTTGACCTTGATCCCGTAGCGCCGTTGCCGCAGCATCCAAGGCATTTCGCCTGATCCATGTTCCTCGTCGCTGATCAGCACTTCGTCGCCCGGCTTGATGTCGAAGCCATTGGCGACGTAACTGTTCGCTTCGGTGCAATTGCGCAGGATCGCCATCTGTTCGACGCGAGCGCCCATGAAGTCGGCAAAGGGTTTGCGATATTGGTCCCATGACCCATAGCCCCAGATCGGATAGT
Source organism: uncultured Sphingobium sp. (assembly GCA_913773715.1). The sequence goes on along the minus strand of CAJYHD010000439.1, from coordinate 7,293 downwards.
CCTCGGCACCGGCCTGCGTCATCTGCTCGGTCTGTTCAAAGCCGTCGAAGATCGCCTTCAGAACGGGGCGGGGTGACGAGCCGACTGTCCCGACATTCAGGTTGATGACATCCGGCGGGATGAGGAACTGGCGGCGCAATGCCTGCCAATAGGCGTCTTCGTTCCGGCCATGGAGATCCTCGCCGGGCAGCGGCACGCTGGTCAGGGCGGCGGCGCTGAGCGGTTGCGTAGCGGACAGGGCAGTCGCGCAGCCAAGGAAGGAACGGCGGTCGAGCATCTGGCACCTCTCAGCCAAGCGGACGGATCGATCCGCTCAACGATGCTACCAGCAAAATCCGCCGTGGATGTTAGAGAACGTCGCCGAACATGAACCAGATCATCGCGATCCAAGCAGCGAGGAAGACCACCCCGATGAGGCCGGCGGAACGGGAGCGGATGGTGGCCATAAGCCCCTGCGGTTCATCGTCATCCATCCGCTTAACTTCGCATGTTTCCCGCATTTTGCGACTTAAAATTTCCTATTCCCGTAACTTAGCTGTCGTTCACCCGGTGTAGGATACACGGCGGGAGTAGGACAGCAATCAGCTTACCGCGTGCTCCGGTTCGGCGCGGGCTGTGTCCCGCTCGACCGCTGTCAGTCGGCCGACGAACGCTTCGCGCCACCAGCTGATATCCTGCTGCTCGACACTGTCCATCATCGCACGCCAGCGGCGCTTGCGCTCGTCGAGTGGCATGGCGAGCGCACGGGCTATGGCGTCGGACATCTCCTCCGGGCTGTAGGGGTTGATCAGCAGCGCGTCGCGAAGTTGCATCGCCGCGCCCGCAAAGCGCGAAAGGATGAGTACGCCGGGGTCCTTTGGGTCCTGCGCCGCGACATATTCCTTGGCGACAAGGTTCATACCATCGCGCAACGGTGTCACAAGGCCGATCTTGGCCGCGCGATAAATGCCCGCCAGCTTGTCGCGAGGGTAGCCTTGGTTGACGTAGCGGATCGGGGTCCAGTCGACATCGCTATATTCGCCGTTGATGCGCCCGGCGAGAGAATCCAGCGTTGCACGGATCTGCTGATAGCTTTCGACCTCGCCGCGTGATGGCGGCGCAATTTGCGTCAGTACGACATTGCGGTGATGTTCGGGATGGTCGCGCAGGAAGCGCGCATAGCCGCCGAAGCGCTCCTCCAACCCTTTGCTGTAATCCAGGCGGTCGACGCCCACAATCATCGCGCGATCCTGAAGCGAGCGGCGGACTTTGGCGTGCATCTCGCTCGCCGCTTCGCTGTTCGCGGCATCCTTGAACTGCTGCGCGTTGATGCCGATCGGGCAGGCAACGGCCTGAATCGTGCGTCCCGCGACCGACACATAGTCGCCATCGACGGTACCGCCCATCTCCCTCTCGACATAGTGGCGGAAGGATTCGAGCCATTCCTCGGTATGAAAGCCGACGACATCATATGCGAAGAGCGTACTGACGAGCTTGCTGTGATGGGGCAGCGATACCAGCAGGCGCGTCGGCGGCCAGGGGATGTGCAGGAAGAACCCCATCCGGTTGCGATGCCCTCGATCGCGCAGCATCTGGCCGAGCGGGATCATATGATAATCCTGCACCCAGATGATGTCTTCCGGCTCGATCAATGGGCTGGCCGTGTCGGCGAAACGTTTGTTGACGCGATTATAGCCGCCCTCGAAATCGCGGGCATATTCGGCGAGATCGATACGGAAGTGAAACAACGGCCACAGCGTCTCGTTGGCGTAGCCGTTATAATATTCGTCCACATCCTGTTCTTCGAGGTCGATGGTCGCCGTCTTGACGCCATCATCCTCGGCAAAACCGATATGACCGGTGAAATTGTCGGTGGTCTCGCCGGACCAGCCGACCCAGATGCCGCGGCTTTCGCGCAGCGCCTGCGACAGAGCGACAGCCAATCCTCCCTGGTTGCCGGTCCCGGACGGGCGGCTGACCCGGTTGGATATGACTATTAGGCGACTCATCTCATCACACTCCACGGTTTGCTCAGCAAGACGGCGCAGTTGACGATGCCGACCAACGAGTAGGTCTGGGGATAATTGCCCCACAATTCCCCGGTTTCGGGATCGATATCTTCCGACAACAGGCCGGCCGCCGTCCGGCGCGACAGCATCTCCTCGAACAAGCGGCGGGCTTCTTCGGTGCGACCGGTGCGATGCAGCGCTTCGATCAACCAGAAGGTGCAGACGTTGAACGCGGTCACCGGCTCGCCAAAGTCATCGGGCGCGTCGTAGCGCAGCATGTTGTCGCCACGACGAAGGTCCTTTTCCAGCGCTGCCAGCGTACCGAGGAATTTGGGATCATCCGCCGACAGGAAGCGCAGGTCGAGAAGCTGGAGCAGGGAGGCGTCGCGCGAATCTTCCTCGAAATTGGCGGAGATGGCATTGCTCTCTTCTCGCCAGGCGCTTTCCAGGATGCGCTTCTTCATCGTCTCGGCGCGGTTGGCCCAATGCGTCTCGCGCACCGGCAGTTCGAGTGCTGCCGCTGCATGGGCAAGGCGGTCGCATGCCGCCCAGCACATGACTGCGCTGTAGCTGTGGACATGGGCGCGGGTGCGCAGCTCCCAAAGGCCCGCGTCGGGTTGGTCATAGACCTGCCACGCGCGCTCGCCGACGGCTTCGAGAGACTCGAAGTCTGCATGGCCCGCCATACGCAGCAGGCGCTCGTCGATGAAGCCCTGAACCGAGGACAGGACGATCTGGCCGTAGGCGTCATGCTGGATCTGGTGATAGGCGGCGTTGCCGACGCGTACCGGACCCATGCCGCGATAGCCGGGCAGCGATTCCGGTTCCAATTCGACCAGCGTCGCATTGCCGCGCACATCATAGAGCGGCTGGATATGCCCGCCCTTCGCGCTATCGACGATGTTGCGCAGATAGACGAGGTAATTTTCCAGTACGTCCAGCGCGCCCAGCCGGTTGAGCGCTTCGACGGTGTAATAGGCGTCTCGTATCCAGCAATAGCGATAGTCCCAGTTGCGGCCGCTGTCGGCATGCTCAGGGATGGAGGTGGTCAGCGCGGCGACGATCGCGCCGGTTTCTTCATGCTGGCAGAGCTTCAAGGTGATGGCCGAACGAATGACCGCTTCCTGCCACTCGGCGGGGATGGCGAGGCCGCGCACCCAGATACGCCATTCCTCGATCGTATCCTCCAGCATGCGCTCTATCGCGGGGCGCAGCGCGTCGGAGAAGCCTTCGTCCGGCCCCATGAAGAAGTGCATGTCCTGTTCCAGCCGGAACCAGCTTTCCTGCGCGATGAGGCCGATGGGCGCGTTGGTCGACACGCGCATAGCCATGTAGGACAGCACCATGCGGATGTGGTTGGAGCCGTAGGTGATCGGCACCTTGTCTTCGTTCCAACTGGTCGTGGGACGCAGGCGGACGCGGATGCGCGGGCTGCCGGATATTGCGCGAACGATGCGGATATAGGCTACCGGCCGATACATGCGCCCCTTATGCCGATGGCGTGGGCAGAAATCCCAGGTCTCGATCGCGTTCCCCTGACCATCGCTCTGCTTGGTGACGAGAATGGGGGTGTTGCGCAGATAATATTGCTCGACCGCCGCGCAATTTTCCAGCTCGATCGCCCAGAAGCCGCGTGCCTGCGGATCGTCCCACTCATGTTTGTCGAGCAGGGCCGAAAAGACCGGGTCGCCATCAACGCGCGGAACGCAGGCCCAGACCATGCGGCCCGATCGATCGATCAATGCGGAAGCCTGGCAATTTCCGATCGGCCAGAGGTCCAGCGTCCGTTCATCCCCGTTCCACGGGAAGGGATTGGGTTCCTTGATGGTTCTGCCCCTTGATATGGTTACCGAAAACGGGCGCGAAGCCGGTCAGCACGTCGTCGCTGCCCGACCAAGATAATGCCTGACATCGGCAACCTGTTCCAGTCGATAGGCCGCAAGGGTGGATCGTTCCGGCCCGACAAGGATGCCCGCTCCGCCAAGGCGCGCGGCGGATGCGAAGCCTTCTTCATCGGTCACGTCGTCGCCGATGAAGATGGGTGTGCCGCCTTGCATCGGTGCGCTCTGCATCAACCGTTCCACCGCGCTGCCCTTGTCCGCGCCGCCGGGGCGAAGTTCGAACAGCATCTTGCCGCGCTGAATCGACAGATCATGTTCAGCCGCCAGAACCTGCGTCAGATCGGAGGCTTCCTGTTCATATTCCGGCGCGCCGCGATAGTGGAGGCCGACGCTGATCGACTTGCGTTCGACGAGGATGCCGGGCCTGTCTTCGGCAAAAGCGTGAAAGGCGCGTTCGACCCCATCGATGGCGGGCAGGCGGGCCGGCGCTTCGACACCTTCGCCGGGGCGGGCGAACTCCAGCCCATGCGTCCCGGCCAGCAGGAAATCGCCAAACCCCAAACCGCGTAGGGTCGCCACGGACCGCCCGCTGACGATCGCCAGCCTTCCATCGAGAAAGCGGCGCGCATCTTCCAATAGGGCGATCAAGTCGGGTCCGACATCGACATCATCCGGCGTATCGGCCAGCGGTGCGAGCGTACCGTCGAAATCGAGAAACAGGGCCGCACCGGCGAGCAGGTCAAGCGGTGGTGGGGCGAGGTCTGTGTCGGTCAGGCTGTCAGTCACGCCCCAAAGGTGGCGCTTCTTCGCAGATGCGCAACCCCTTTTTTCGACAAGCGCTCATTGAAGCCCGCGCTTTTCGCCCTGCCACGGAGCGGCATAATGGATGCGGTGCAGCACACGAAAGCTGTGCATGACCTGAGCGATCAGACCGTCGATCATGCGGTTGGTGTCGGCGCGGGCGTGCCGCTGGAACCGGTCTTCATATTCGTCGCGCATGGCGTGATCCTTCATCACGAAAGAGGAAGCGTTGTGCCCCTGTCATGTGCGCGCTCAACTTCGCTGATGCCAACAAAAGGATGGACATATTCTATAAGTCTGCCTTATCAAAGGCGCATGTCGGTCCTGCCTCCGCTGTCCGCCGTTCGAGTCTTTGAAGCCGCCGCTCGGCTGGAGAATTTCACGGCCGCCGCGCAGGAACTGGGCATGACACAGGCGGCCGTCAGCTATCAGGTGAAGTTGCTGGAGGAGCGGCTCGGCCTGTCGCTGTTCCAGCGCGCCGGTCGCAAGGTGATACTAACCGACAAGGGACGTGAGATCGCGCCTGTCGTTATTCGCGCTTTCGATCAGATGCGACAAGGGTTTACCACGCTGACGCAGGATCACTCGGCGGTTCTGACGATCAGTTGCACCAACAGCTTCGCGCACCTTTGGCTGGCGCCCAGGATCGGCGCATTCCAGATGAAGCATCCCGGCCTCGCCGTCCGTATCCAGGCCAACGATGCAGTCGTCGATCTTGCGCGGGACGGCGTGGATGTCGCCATTCGGGGAGGGCGCGGCGTCTGGCCGGGGTTGGAGGCGCGGCTGCTGACCCATGCCCGCCTCGCGCCGATGTGCAGCCCGGACTGGCTAGCGCGGCATGGGCCGATCAAGGACGCCGCCGCTCTGCTTGCGCTGCCCCGATTGTCGCCGGACGATCAGTGGTGGCATGACTGGCTGGCCGCGATGGGGATAGAGGATGATGCCGCCGGACCGCCCGCGATCGCGCTTGACAGTCAGGTGATGGAGGGGCGCGCAGCGATGGCGGGGCAGGGCGTCGCCATCCTGACGCATCATTTCTGGAAGACGGAAGTGGAGGCGGGATTGCTGGTGGAGGCCGTGCCATCCTATGTGCGGGACCAGGCGAGCTACTGGATCGTCTATCCGCCGCACGCGCGCAATGCGCCGAAGATCAAGGCTTTCCGAGACTGGATCGGCGCCGAGGTGGCAGCTGAGATTGCCGCCGATCCCGAAGGCCGCTTCCTGCCACGCGGCTGAGCATCGTTACCACGCCAAGCAAATCCGTTTCCGTTTCGTGCCCGTCCTGCTATCCCGCGCCTGATGACCGATTTTCGCGATCCCTTTGACGCCATCAAGGACCATCCCTTCGACAATGCGCTGTCCGAGCGCTATCTGGTCTATGCGCTCTCCACCATCACGGCGCGCTCGCTGCCGGATCTGCGGGATGGGTTGAAGCCGGTGCATCGCCGCTTGCTGTGGGCGATGCGCTTGCTGCGGATGGAGCCGGGCGGGGCGAACCCCGACGTTCTCGTCGCGAATCCGGCGCGTAACACGACGCCCTACAAGAAATGTGCGCGCGTCGTCGGCGACGTCATCGGTAAATATCATCCTCATGGCGATGCGTCGGTTTATGACGCTATGGTGCGTCTGGCGCAGGACTTCTCGCTGCGCACGCCACTGGTCGATGGTCAGGGCAATTTCGGCAATATCGACGGCGATAATGCGGCGGCGATGCGCTACACCGAAGCGCGTCTGACGCAGGCGGCGTCCGACCTCATGTCCGGCCTGGACGAAGGCACGGTCGAGTTTCGCCCGACCTATAACGGCGAAGATGAAGAGCCGGAGGTTTTTCCCGGCCTCTTCCCCAACCTGCTTGCCAATGGTGCCAGCGGCATCGCGGTGGGGATGGCGACCAGCATCCCCCCGCACAACGTCGCCGAACTGATCGATGCGGCCGGGCTGCTGATCGATGATGCCGACGCGGACAACGCCGCTCTGATGGAGGTCGTGAAGGGGCCAGACTTTCCGACCGGCGGCGTGCTGGTCGACAGCGCCGCCGCCATCGCGGAAGCCTACGCCACCGGGCGCGGCGCATTCCGTACGCGCGCGCGCTGGCACAAGGAGGATGGCGGACGCGGCACCTGGATCGCAGTAATCACCGAAATCCCCTATCAGGTGCAGAAATCCAAGCTGATCGAGCAGATCGCCGTCCTCATCAACGATCGTAAGCTGCCGATCCTCGCCGACGTACGCGATGAATCCGATACGCAAATCCGCATCGTACTGGAACCGCGCGCGCGCACGGTCGAGCCGCAGATGCTCATGGACAGCCTGTTCCGTCTGACAAATCTCGAAACGCGCTTCCCGCTCAACTTGAACGTGCTGGACGCATCGCGGACGCCGCGCGTGCTGGGGCTGAAGCCGGTCCTTATCGAATGGCTGAAGCACCAGATCGATGTGCTGGTCCGGCGGGCGCAGCATCGATTAGACAAGATCGCCGGTCGGCTCGAACTGCTCGATGGCTATATCATCGCCTATCTCAATCTCGACCGGGTCATCGTAATCATTCGGACCGAGGACGAGCCGAAGCCGGTGATGATGGAGGAGTTCGCGCTCACCGATGGGCAAGCCGAAGCGATCCTCAATATGCGGCTGCGTTCGTTGCGCAAGCTGGAGGAGATGGA
>CAJYHD010000438.1 GCA_913773715.1 uncultured Sphingobium sp. | reverse complement strand
CATGGAGCGCACCCGCGGCCGATAGCGGTCGGAACTATGCCTCGGGCGAGCGCACCACCGACACTGCGATGGTGGTCATGTCCGACTTCGACGCGCTGGTCGCACAACCGGCTGCGGAGGCGATCGCCACCCACAACCCGTTCGGCGGGCCCCTTGTCATGGCTCAGGACGCCTTCACCGGTTATCGCTGGTACGACGTCCTCGCCCGCGTGGACGACCTGCGGTTCCGCATCGTGCAGGGCGACCTCGACTTCGTGGTTTCGGCTACGCTCGATGCGCCTGCCGAGGCCGAGGACGGATGGGTCGACGCGATCACGCTGGAGGCCACCATCTCACACGCGGGCGCGTCGATCGAGGCCTCGACCGCTGCCGATGTGGCCTTCGCGCCGGACGAATGGACCTGCAACTCGGTCGACGGGACGTCCATCTTCGTGTGCCGCGGGAGCAGCCGGACCGCCCTCGCGGTCGCTGATCTGTTCGAGCGAGCCTCGTTCGAGCCGTCTTCCGACAGCGACGCCGACAGCTATGACACTCAGCTAGAGCGCTTCCAGGCGGATGCGGCCGAGCGGATCATCGGCCTTCTCGAGGGTGACGATGCAGCGCTCGAGAGCCGCATCCGCGACAAGCTGTCGGGACATTATTTCATGGTTCCTGCCGACCGAACCGTGACGGTCGTCATCAACCGCGAGCGTCTCGAGGTGAAGATCGTCGAGCGCGCCGCCCCGCCGACCGACACCAACGAGGAGGGCGCGTGACATGCTGCCGCCCCCTCCGTCCGTGCTGTCGTACGGGATAGGCGTCGACAGCACAGCGCTGCTGATCGAGCTGCATGCCCGCGGTCAGGCTCCTGATCTCGTCCTCAGCGCGGACACCGGCAACGAGAAGCCGGAAACCTACGACTATCTCGACATCATCCGCCCCTGGATGCGCGACCGCGGCATCCGGTTCGAGCTCGTCTCCTACATGCCCAAGCGGTTCAAGCACTGGCCGCCGTACTTCGGAATCCTCGAAATGTGCCTGACGAACGCGACCTTGCCGAGCAAATCGCTTGGCGGATCGTCATGCAGCCTCAAGTACAAGAAGGCCCCGCAGGACGCTTTCCTCAAGACGTGGCAGCCTGCGGTCGAGGCATGGGACCGCGGCCAGCGGGTCATCCGACTGATCGGCTATGATGCTGGCCCCCGCGACACCGCGCGCGCCAACCATGCGCTGACGATCGACGACCCACTCTACGAGTGTCGATCGCCGCTGCGTGACTGGCAATGGCACCGCCCGCGATGCGTGTCGCGCATCGAGACCGAAGGCCTGCCCGTGCCACCCAAGTCGGCGTGCTGGCTGTTATGTTTGCAGATGGTGTCTCGTCTCACCGCAACCCTTTATTTATGGGCTACAAAATTATCCGCCGTTTGAGACGATCCGAGGCCATTGAAGCGCTCGGGACAGTTGCAAAGCGCTACTGCACTTTGCAACTGTCCCGAGCGCAACCGCCGAAGGCGGTGCGACTCGTCGCGGCGGCATCCGGAATGACTTTGCTGAGCGGAAGAAACTGACTTGCCATTGCCCGTCGGGACTTGCTGATGCGGCCTTGATCGTTGCGCCGACAGATTGGGAAATGTCTGTTACGCGCCCATTCCGGTCGCTCAGCCGATGCACCGCAATCCCCGGAAGCTGCCGACCCCGACCGATCAGTGAGCAGCAGTCTGCGAGAACACGTTCATCACGATGACACCAGTCACGATCAAACCCATTCCCGCCATTGCCGGTAAGTCCAGCTTTTGCCCCTGAATGATCCAGGCAACGGCTGCGATCAATACGATGCCGCAGCCCGACCAAATTGCGTAAGCTATCCCGGTGGGAATGGTCTTCAATGTCAGCGACAGGCAGTAGAAAGCCACGATGTACGAGAGGGCAGTGAGAAGGCTGGGCGCTAGTTTGGTGAAACCTTCGCTCTGCTTCATGAAAGTTGTGCCGATCACTTCAGACACAATCGCCACCGCGAGTAGGACGTAATTCATGTGCGCTCCGTTTTTCCTGCCGATTCCGATGAAGCCGCCCCTCGTTTCCGAGATGATTGCGCCCCTTCGTTCCGAGATGATGTCGCCCCCCCGGAGACAGGGCCGTGCTGGCTACGTCTGTTGTTATTTCGTTCGTGCCGGTCGTCAAGCCTCTGAACGATCAAATACCAGATGACGATCGCCAAGCTGCCGCTGGCAAAGGACATTACCGGGTTCGATTTTACTGCGACGCCGATCAACGAGGGCCTGGTCCGTGATCTTGCCACCGGCGCGTTCCTCGCCAGCCAGCGCAATGCCGTTCTGGTCGGCGGCACCGGCACGGGCAAGACGCACCTCGCCATCGCGATCGGGCGCTCCTGTGTGCGGACCGGCGCCAGGGTCAGATACTACAACACCATCGATCTGGTGAACCGGCTCGAAGCGGAAAGCCGTGCCGGTCGGGCCGGCCGGATCGCCGAACATCTCTCGCGGCTCGATCTCGTGATCCTCGACGAGCTCGGCTATCTGCCGTTCGCGCAGTCGGGCGGGCAGTTGCTGTTCCACCTGGTCAGCCGCCTTTACGAGCAGACCTCGATCGTGGTCACCACCAACCTCGCGTTCGGAGAATGGCCCAGCGTGTTCGGCGACGCGAAAATGACCACCGCGCTGCTCGACCGGCTGACCCACCACTGCGACATCGTCGAAACTGGCAACGAGAGCTGGCGGTTCAAAAGCCGCGAAGCCGCCTGACGGCGAAAAGATG
>CAJYHD010000437.1 GCA_913773715.1 uncultured Sphingobium sp. | reverse complement strand
TTTGCGCGAGGGACGGCTTTCGTGCGTTCATCGGATAACAATGCATTGCCATATGTCTTGCCAAGATAGGCAGCGATACGATCGGCATCGTCTGGTTCGATCGGCGCGCCGTAGACCTTGACCATCTTGACGACGCTGTCCTTCCAGAACTGCGCCCCCTTACCGCGGGGCTGCGTCGTAATGTAATCGAGCGAGTGGCAGGCGGCGCATGTGCCAGCCGCAAGGTCAGCGTCCGGCCCCGGCAGCAGGCGGGTGGGCTCGCCGGCCGGGATCCTGTAGTTCATGCCGGTTGCTGCCGTGGCACAGGCTATGCCTGTCAGTAGAAGCGTTTTGGCCAGACGCATTGTCATAGTGCCATGATCTCGACTGCTTCCACTTGGTTGCGCATGTAACCGGCGGGCTGCCATCGCTGCTCCATCGGCTGGGTCTCACCCGTCCTGCTTGTCGCACGCACAAGGACGCGGTGCGCCCCTCGCTCGATTTGGATCGGCAACGACCAGGTGCGAAAGCTGTAGCGCCCCAGGTCCTGACCCAAGGTTGCCCGCGTCCATCGCTGCCCTCCATCAATGGAAAGCTCTACCCGATCTACGCCCGCCCCGCCGTCGAACGCGATGCCGGACAGATCGAGTTGCTTCCCCGCCTTGACGCGTGCGCCATCGGCATGGCTGGTCAGGAATGACCGAATGTTGAGACGACCGATTGGTCGTGTCTGACTGGGCTTCTCGCTCGGCACGACGCAGGCACAGTCATTGTCTGGAATGCGATAAGCCGCCTCCATCCAATATCCGTCATAGGCCGCATCGACAACGCGGATGTCGCTCAGATGCTTGACCCAATAAGTACCGTAATAGCCCGGAACGACCAGTCGCAACGGATAGCCGTTGAGGAGGGGCAGGTCTGCGTCGTTCATGCCCCAAGCCAGCATGACCTCTCCATCACGCGCATGGTCGATGTCCAGCGCTTTGATGAAATCCGGTATCCCCTCGGACGGCGGATTGTCCAGGCCGTTGAAAGTCACTTGCTGCGCGCCCGAACGAACGCCTGCGCGGTCCAGCAGCGCCCGGAGCGGTATGCCGGTCCAGCGGGCGTTGCCCATGGCCCCGTTACCCAACTGGCCGCCACCGACGCGCGGGTTTGAAAAGCCACGGCTGTTTCCCGAGCATTGATTGACCGCGACGATCTCCTGCACTGGAAAGTCCCGCTTCAACGCGGCGAGCGACAGCGACAATGATCGCTCGACATGACCGCCGATCGTGAGCCGGTAACGGCTCGCGTCGACATCTGTCGGCAGGTCGGACAGATGATAGCGCACGAAAAAGGCGTCGTTCGGCGTGATCGCCCCTGTGGCGAAGACATCGAACGGGGTCTCCAACTGCGGTGGACGCGCGGTCAGGCGTATCATTGGACGCTTTTGCGGATAGGCGACGAGCGGCCGCGCCCCGTTGCCGAAAGGCAGGACAAGGTCGCGCGCCGCCGCGCTTGTCGCCGACGCCCCGGCCATGCTTCCGGCAATAAGGCCAGCGACGATTCCGCGTCGGTCGATTTCATGCACGGCCGCCTCTCCCAACCCCGAACCACGGACAAACCCATGTGTCGCGCCTGCCATTATGTGCTGACGTTGATCGTCATTGCCAACTCGAAATTGTCGAACCGCATCAGAGGCGCTCGCTCTTCAACACGCGATAGCGCTGCTCGGCGGTTTCGCTACCCTGCTGAAGCAGCGGACCGAGAAGCCTGTATTCGTTCAGATGATCCGGGACGCCAGGTCGATCCCAGCCATGATCGCGCCGGATACGTCCAAGATGCCCGGACGCGCGGATGGCTTCAGGATCGACGACCTCTGCAATGTGCGCGTCCGGCCCGACATAGATGGCGTCCGACGTGCAGTAGAGTTCGCACATGTAGCAGGTCTGGCATTGGTCGAGCCGGGCGATGACCGGCGGCCCATTACCGGCGTCGAGCACATGGGTTGGGCAGACCTTGACGCAATTGTTGCAGCCGTCGCACAGATCATCGAAGATATGGGCGATCATGCCGCGGCCTCGATAAAGCTGCGCTGAAGCTCGGAACATGTCCAGACCTCGTCCAAACCGCCCGTCAACAATCGCACGTTGCCTCCGGGATCAAGCGCCGGCGCATCCACGCGAACATGAATGCCGCGGCTTTCGCGCCGTGCGAGCGCCGCCGCCGTGCACCAGCGCGCCGTAGCCGTCATCGCCGCGGTCTCTCTAAGCGCAACCAATGCCATATCCTGCGCGTGGCCATGCTGTCGGATAGCTCGCCAATGGGCGTCCAGTATCTCCAGCGTATCTGTCAATTGCTGCTCGCTCCGCCAGAGCGCGCGCTGATAGCCGTTCATATGATGATCGATATCGGCCTCGATGACCTTGCGATCGATGGCATGCTCGCCGCTTGTCGGGTGGAAGCCGACCGTGCCAACGGATGTTGCCCTGTCCAGTTTGCGCGGCCCTTCTGCCATTGCCTGCCTTGCCGCTGCGGCACCCGCGATTTGTCCTGAGGTCAGCGCCCACGCGCTGTTGACCGCACCACCGCCGCTGATCGCGCCCGTCGCCAGCTCGCGCGTCGCTGCGTCCCCCGCAGCAAAGAGACCGCCCACCGTCGTCCGGCAATCGCGATCCACGATGCGCAATCCGCCATTGCCTCTAATCGTGCCCTCTCCAAACAGTTTGATCGGCCAGCGATCCTTGAACAGGTCCACGCCTTTGCGCACGAAGGGCGGCGGCGTAAGCGGCTGAATGGCTGACAGGATCGGCGGGAGCGCGGACGGCGCGTCCATCAGGTCCGCATAGACCGGCCCCTTGAGCAAGGCCGCGCCCAGCGCCTGAAAATGATCGTGCCCACGCGGCGGCTGAACGATCTCGACACCGTCCGCGTCATAATAGCGTGCCGCGCTATAGGGCAGGGTGCGTGTGTTGGCCCAGGCAGGCGACACGCTATACTGAATGGAAAATTCCATGCCGGACAGTTCCGCCCCGGCTTCGACCGCCATGAGGTAGCCGTCACCGGTATTGCCGTGGCTGCCGATCAAGCCGGAACGGAAGGCGCACCCGCCTGTCGCCATGATGACCGCGCCTGCCCGTATCTTATAATCCTGTTCAAGAAGCCGTGCATGGCCTTGCGCGCCGCATACAGCGCCGCCGCTGTTCACCAGCAGCTGGGTGGCAGGGTGATGATCGAGGATTTTCACACCGGCCGCCAAGGCGTAGGCTCGCAGCGCGCGCATATATTCGGCACCACGCACGCCGCTGTAGTAGCGCCCGCCATTGCCGTCCGATCCGAACGAATAATAAGGGGCGATGTTCGGTAGCGTGCGCCATGTGGTGTCGATCACGCGTTCCATCCATTCAGGATCGCCGAGACCGAACCCGGCCGCGAACTTCTGCTCGATCGCGGCGAGGCGCTTGGCGGGGTCTGGCGGAACCCACCAGTGATTGGGTCCGCCGGTCGCCGTGACGCCGCTCGTTCCGACATAGCCCTTGTCGACCATGATGGCGCTCGCGCCCGCCTTCGCAGCGGCGATGGCGGCCCATGCTGCCGCCATGCCACCCCCGATGATGAGGACGTCGCAACTATCGTTCAGTGTCTCTCTCATTCCGCCGCAATGGCGATCGGCGGCTGGGCGTGACGATGATCCGGCACGGATAGCCCCAGATGCCCGCGCAATGTGTCATGAGCATAGTCCTTGCGGAACAGCCCACGGCCCTGAAGGATGGGCACGACCTTCTCGCGGAACAGCGCGAAATCTCGCGGGCGCGTGACGCGCAGATTGAAGCCGTCGGCGGCGCGACCCACAAACCAGCGCTCTATTTCATTCGCGATCGTTTCAGGCGATCCGACGAATGGCGATGTCCACTGGCCGAAGCGGTATGCCGCCTGGCGCAGCGTCAGCCCTTCTTGCGCTGCCACGCGGATCACGCGCTCGGCGCCGCCCTTGTAGCTGTTGAGCGTCACCCCCGACAGGTCGGGGAAGGGGGCGTCCAAGTCATAGCGGGAGAAATCATGATAATTGAACAGACGCCCGACCTGCGTCAGCAGCTTGTCGACGCTCAGCGCCCCCTGCGCCGCTTCGGCGATGGCACGCGCTTCCTCGTCCGTTTCCGCGATGGTGGGGACGAGGCCCGGCATTACGATGATCTGATCGGGATTACGGCCCAGCGCCGCGGCCCGTGCTTTCAGGTCTGCATAATAGGCCCGCCCGCTATCGAAATCCTGCGATGCGGCGAACGTCCCCTCGGCAATCGCGGCGCCCAGTGCGCGCCCTTCGCTGCTGTCGCCTGCCTGAAAGATCACCGGTTGGCCCTGCCTCGACCGGCTGAGCGCCAAGGGGCCTGCGACGGAGAAATGCGCACCCTTGTGATCGAGCCGATGCTGCTTGGCCTTGTCGAGAAATGTGCCGCTGGCCCGGTCACGCGGAAAGGCGTCGTCCTCATAACTGTCCCACAGGCCTTGCACGACCTCGACGAACTCGCGCGCACGGGCATAGCGCACACCGTGCTCGAAATGCGCATCTCGCCCGTAATTCAGCGCCGCGCCTTCAAGGCCGGTGGTGACGACGTTCCAGCCCGCGCGCCCGCGGCTGATATGGTCGAGCGATCCGAATTGCCGCGCGACGTTGTAAGGCTCCCAATAGGATGTCGTGAGCGTGCCGACGAGGCCGATGCGCGATGTCGATGCCGCTACTGCCGACAGCAACGTCAGCGGCTCCAGTCGGTTAAGGAAATGAGGCGCGGTGTCGGGCGTGATATAGGGAGAGTCCACGATGAAGACGAGGTCGAACTTCGCCGCCTCGGCCAGCCGCGCATTTTGGATATACCAGTCGATGTCGATACTGGCATCGCCAGGAAGGTCCGGGTCGAACCAGCTGCTGTGATCGGCGCCTACGCCCTCCAATATAGCGCCCAGATGCAGTTGCCGTTCGGCCATGTCGATCCTCCTGAAAATAGCGGAGGGCAAAATGGGACGGAACAGGGCTCAGGAATAACAAGTCCTGCTCAACCATGGCTGAGTTGATTCAAAGTGAACCCGATCAACACCCGCCAAGCCGGGCGATGTATCTGGGGATCATAAGAAATTGAGAACTACTCATGCTTTTTGTCCGGCAATCCCGCTTACCCATGCCGCATCGCTCCCTTGGGGGCATCAGGCAGGAAAGGATTGGGCATCATGTCCACGGCCCCGAACTCCGTCATCGCTGCGACACTAGACATCCACCCGCTTCAGCCGACGATCGGCGCGGAAATACATGGCATCGACATTTCACGCCCCCTCAGTGTCGAGGTGCGCGACGCGATCCGTGCGGCGGTGCTGCAATATAAGGTCGTCTTCTTCCGCGACCAGGCACTCGATAATGACAGCCATGCCGCTTTCGCACGCAATTTCGGCCCGCTCTACACCCATCCCAGCACGACGCATGATCCCAAGGTCACGCCGATCCACAATATTTCCGCGCTAGACAATGCCCGCTTCGACAAGCGGCAATCAGGCGTCAAGATCCGTCCCGGCGAGGCGTATCACAGCGACACCAGCTGGCGATTGGTGCCGACCTGGGGCGCGGTGTTGCGCGCGGTCGATCTGCCGCCGGTGGGCGGTGATACCGTTTGGGTGGATGCCAATCTCGCCTATGAAGGGCTGTCCGACGATCTCAAGCAGCGGCTGGAGGGGCTGCACGCGACGCATGACTATCGCTCGGCGCTTCTTGCTGACGGTCATGATTATCCCATCGTCGCCCATCCTGTCGTGAGAACGCACCGCGAAACCGGGCAGAAGATATTGTGGCTCAACCTGACGCAGAACCCGCAGATACTCGGCCTTGAACTTTCCGAAAGCCGCGACCTGATCCAAGAAATTCTGCTGCAATATAAGCGGCCGGAATTTCAGGTGCGCTTCTTCTGGCAACCCGGATCGGTCGCATTCTGGGATAATCGCGCCGCCATCCACTATGCCGTACGCAACTATGGAGACTATCCGCGTCTGCTTCATCGCGTGCTGATCGCCGACGAGCCGCTCTACGCCGACCTGTGATCGGCGCGACGATGCTCGATCTATCCCGGCGGCAGGCTTGGGGCAGCCTTGCAGCGGTGGCTTTGCTGCCGGGATGCCGCCGCGCATCTGCCGCCGACACCTTGCGCGTCGGCAGCCAGAAGGGCGGAACCAAGGCGCTGATGCTGGCTTCCGATGCGCTCGCCGGTATCGATTACAAGGTAGAGTGGGCCGAATTTCCGGCGGCGCAGAACCTGCTCGAAGCGGTCGGTAACAACGCGGTCGATGTTGGTGTCGCCGGCGATGCGCCATTCCTGTTCGCCTATCAAAGCGGACTGCCGATCAAGGCGGTTTCGGCGCAACGCGTCGATCCCCGCCCCTCCGAAGCGGTTGCGATCCTCGTGCCGCGCGGTTCGTCCGCGAAATCGATCGCCGATCTGCGCGGCAAGAAGATTGCGACGACGCGCGGGTCGATCGGCCATTATCTGACCTTGCGCGCCCTGGCGGCGGCGGGTCTGCCGCGCAATGCCGTGACCTTCGCCTGGCTTTCACCTGGCGATACTCGCGCCGCCTTCGCATCCGGAACGGTGGACGCCTGGGCGACCTGGATCCCTTACACCGCCACCGCCATGAAGGAAGGCGCGCGCGTGCTCGTCGATGGCCGGGATCTGGTCGCTGGCTATGCGTTCGAAG
>CAJYHD010000436.1 GCA_913773715.1 uncultured Sphingobium sp. | reverse complement strand
TGCGCGTCCATTATCTCCTCGAACCGGGCTGGAAGGCCGATGCCGCCATTCAGGGACTCGGCCGCACCAACCGGACGAACCAGGCGCAGCCGCCGCTCTTCCGGCCGATCGCGACCGACGTGAAGGCCAAAAAGCGGTTCCTCAGCACCATCGCCAGGCGGCTCGATACGCTGGGCGCGATCACGCGCGGCCAGCGCCAGACCGGCGGCCAAGGCCTGTTCCGGCCCGAGGACAATCTGGAATCGCCTTACGCCCGCGACGCGCTGCGCCAGCTCTACCTCCTGATCGTGCGGGGCAAGATCGAGGGATGCTCACTGGATCGCTTCCAGTCCGCCACCGGCCTCAAGCTGGTGGACGACAATGGCATCAAGGACGACCTGCCGCCGATCACGACCTTCCTCAACCGCCTGCTGGCGCTGACCATCGAATTGCAGGGCATTCTCTTCACCGCCTTCGAGCAATTGCTCGACGCCAAGGTGCAGGGGGCGATTGCCAGCGGCGTCTATGATGTCGGGCTGGAGACTCTGACGGCGGAGAGCTTCGTCGTCACCGACCGCAAGGTGATCTACACCCACCCGGGGACCGGCGCGGAGACCCGTCTGCTGACCATCACCGAGAAGCGCCGCAACCGGCCGATGACGCTGGCGGACGCGCTGGCCTATGCCGATAGCGACGGCGGCAGGCTGATGGTCAACGCCAAGTCGGGCCGCGCGGCCGTGCGCGTGCCAGCCCCCTCGCTGATGCTCGACGATGGCGAGATCGAGCGCCGCGTCCGGCTGATCCGGCCGATGGAGCATTCCCACGCTTCGTTGAAGATGATGGCCGACAGCCATTGGGAAGAGACCGCCCGCGAGACCTTCGCCGCCGTCTGGAACCGCGAATGCGCCGAAGTGCCGGAGTTCGAGGATACCACCATCCACATCGTCGCCGGACTGCTCCTGCCGGTGTGGAAACGGCTGCCGAACGAATCGACGCGGGTCTATCGGCTCCAGACCGACGATGGCGAGCGCATCATCGGTCGCCGTGTCTCTCCGGCCTGGGCCGCCAACGCTGCATCGACCGGCACGGCGACCCTTTCCGCCGAGGACGCGCATCGAGCGCTCCTCGACGGCCGTACCATCCTCGACCTCGCTGATGGTCTCCAGCTCCGCCGTGTCCGCGTCATGGGCGCCAACCGGATCGAGCTGACCGGCTTCACCGAGGCGATGCGTGAGCGCCTGCGCTCCTACGGCCTGTTCACCGAGATCATCTCGTGGAAACTGCGCTTCTTCGTGCCCGTCGATGCGAATGGCGTGGCGGTGCTCGAAAAGCTCCTCGCCACCTACGCCATCGTGCGCATCGCCGAACGGGAGGCCGCATGATGGCCCGTGACGATGCTTCCGATCTGGCGCAACGTCTCGGCCGGCAGGCCGAGGCAGTGTGCCGCGAATATCTGTCGAACGGCCGCCGCCAGGGCAACTACTGGCAGGTCGGCGATGTGCGCAACGCGCCGGGCCGCTCGATGTATGTCCGGCTCAAGGATACTGTCAATGGTCCGGCGGGCAAATGGACCGACGCGCAGAGCGGGGAGCATGGCGATCTGCTCGATGTGATCCGCGAGAGCCTGGGCCTGATCGATTTCGCCGATGCCGCCGAGGAAGCGCGTCGTTTCCTCCGTCTGCCGCATCCCGAACCGGAGCCGACACCGAAGCTGTACGCCAGCACACCAGCGCCGTCAGGCTCCGCCGAGGCGGCACGGCGGCTCGTCGCCATGTGCAGACCGATCGGCAAGTCGCTCGTGGAAACGTATCTGCACGGACGCGCCATCACGGATTTGCACGGAACCGCAAACCTGCATTTCCACCCGCGCTGCTATTATCGGCCCGACGATCATGGTCCGACGGAGCAATGGCCTGCGATGATCGCCGCCGTCACCGATCTCTCCGGCCGGATCACCGGGGCGCATCGGACCTGGCTCGCCCCTGACGGTTCGGGGAAGGCGCCGATCGACACCCAGCGCAAGGCGATGGGCGATCTCCTCGGCAACGCGGTCCGCTTCGGCATCCCCGGCGATGTGATGGCGGCGGGCGAAGGGATCGAGACCATCCTGTCGGCGCGGCAGGCGATCCCAGGGATGGCGATGGCGGCCGGGCTGTCCGCCGCCCACCTCGCAGCCATTCTGTTCCCCGAGACGCTGCGACGGCTCTATATCGTCCGCGACAACGATTCCGCGGGCAATGGCGCGCGAAAGAGCCTGGTCGAACGGGCAGACGTGGCCGGGATCGAGGCGATCGTGCTCACACCGAGGCTCAAGGACTTCAACGAGGATCTCGGTCACTTCGGCACGGACGCGCTCCGCGCTATGCTCCGGGTCCAGCTCGCCCCCCTGGATGTTGCCCGCTTCATGGCTCTGGCGGCAACGGCGAAAGAGAGCACAATGGCGGGGTGATCGTCATGCCCGCCCGGATGCTCCAACGCCGGGAGAGGACCGCGCCTTGGCCTTCGAGAGGGCGATCGGCCCATAGTCGGGCCGGGCAGGCAATGGCTGCGCCCGGCTATTTTCCGCCGTGCTCTGCCACCCCACGCGCCAGGCCGCGTGGGGACCCCGTCTGTCGCACTTTGCATCGCGAAGCAAAATAGCCGGGCTTCGCCATCCTCCGCTCTCGCTTCGGCCCGGTGCTCGCGCACCGGGTGCAGGCCCGTCCCGCCCATGGGCTTCGTCGCCATGAAGGCCGCGACGGTCGCGGTCCACCGACGGAGCATCCCATGAGCGCGCATGACGATTACGAACCCCACCACGAATCCTCACCCACCGACCATATCCTCCAGGAACTTCAGCTCTACGGCCACCGCCCCTTCGAGGACGAACCGGACCCGCGCCCACTCCCGGAAGGCAACCGCGTCGCCGGCGCTATCGCCGACATCTTCGACGCCCTGATCTCCACGCTCGAAGACACCCGCCTCGAACCCGACCTCGACGATCTCCTCTGGTCGACGGTCAATCTCTTCCACCGCGCCACCGACCGCATCGAACGCGAGCTGGACGACAATGAGCAGGGCCAGCGCCGCCTTCAGCGCGAACAGGATGGCAGCGAGGTGAAATCGGTCGAGTTGGAGCGCCTGACCGCCGAGGGTCAGACCTTGCTGGAGCGCCGCGACGCCTTCGAACTGATGCGCGATCAGGCCGCCGAACATTATCACCGCCAGACCGGCTCCAGTTGGCGCCCGCGTACCGGCTCGATGGTCAACCACCGCAACCTCACCGCGGCGATGATCGACAGTCGCGATTTCCTCGCCGCCAAACGTCGCGCCGAGACCGAGGTGATGCTGCCATCAGGGCCGAAGATCGCGTTCTCCGGGGGCGATGTCGCCGACCACAAGCCGATTTGGGCCAAGCTCGATCAGATCCACGCAAAGCACCCCGACATGGTGCTGCTCCATGGCGGTTCGCTTAAGGGCGCCGAGAAGGTCGCCGCCCGCTGGGCCGATCATCGAAAGGTGCCGCAGGTCGCCTTCAAGCCCGACTGGACCAAATACGCCAAGGCCGCCCCGTTCAAACGCAACGACGCCATGCTGAACGTGCTGCCGATCGGTGTCATCATTTTCCCCGGCACCGGCATTCAGGACAATCTTGCCGACAAGGCCCGCAAGCTCGGCATCCCGGTCTATCGGTTCGGGAACGGCGACGCGTGAGCGCCGTCCTTTCATATCGACTTCAATCGAAATTCATGAAAGGGATCTTTTTGTAATCGAAATTCATTGAATGGTATCGGTTTTCATGAAATGCTCCCGCCGAAAATCAATTTTCGGGACCGGGTATCGAAT
>CAJYHD010000435.1 GCA_913773715.1 uncultured Sphingobium sp. | reverse complement strand
CCACTCGCTTATGATATAAAACATAATTAAGCCACGGTCTTTACTATATGGGCGACACCCATTGTATCAAGCGATCCTTTTGGGCTCTTCGCAACCTTCAGGTTTTGAACCCTTGGCTCGTTTTATGGCGTCTGTCTCTTCACGTCTCGTTTTCTACTTCCCCGGCTTCGATCCACTGGATGCGGCGGCCCATCACCGGCGCTATGAGCGCAGTGCTGCTCAATCCGGCAAGACCTTTGGTCTCTACTATGCCGTCGGTCCGGTTCGAGAAGTTGAGGCTGGTAGCCGAGTGGAGGCGGTCTCGATCTCCGACGGCCAGGAGACGAAAAGCACCATCTATATTCATGACCATAACAGCATCATCTCGGACTTAAGAGCGCCTCCCACCTGGAAGCAGATCCTGCTCGGCTTCAAGGCCGGGGCCGAGATTATCTCCAGTGGCGCGGCATTCCGATACTTTCGTCACGCCTGGCGTTTCGGCCTGTTTTTCCTTTTTCCCTATCTACTCATCTTCACGGGCCTTCTGCTCGCGGCGTTGATCGCCGTCTTGCCGCTGCTGCTCGATGTTTCGCCGTTCCTCTGTCTTTTGAGTGTGCCAGCGGCATGGCTGTTCTTCGACAAGGGCGTTATCCCGTTCTCGGGGCGATTTCACACCTTGCATCTGTTTGCCGACTGGCGGTTTGCGCTGATGGTGGGCCGCGACGAGCCGGTCGCACGTGCCTGGATCGAGGACAAGGCGCAGAAGGTCCTGCTCGCTCTCCAAACATCCTCAGATGAGGTGCTGTTTGTATCGCACAGCATGGGCGCGAGCCTGGCGCTGGCGGTGGCGGGGCGTGTGCTGGAATTGAAACCGGATGCGTTTGATGGACGCAATGTCTCTTTCGTCACTTTGGGCGGTGCAGCACTCCAATGCGCTTTCATTGCCAAAGCCGCGCGCCTTCGCGACAGCATCGGGACGCTTGCGCGCCACGGCGAGGTGACATGGTTCGATATCCAGTGTCTGTCCGATCCGATCCATCTCTACAAATGCAATACGGCGCACCTGACGGGGCATGGCGATGCTGGCCAGCCCAAGATCGTGAGGATCAAGTTCAAGCATTCGCTTTCGGACGGGCGTTATCGCAAGAACAAGATGAACTTTCTGCGCATGCATCGTCAATATGTGCTGGGTTCGGACCGAAAGTCCGGCTTCGACTTTACGCTGCTGACAGCCGGTCCGCTGCCGGCTGCGTCCTTTGTCGGCCTGAAGTCCGACGTGCCGCCGCCGGCGTTTCAATAAACACAATGCCGCAACGAAAAGGCCCGCGTGAAGAGTATCACGCGGGCCTTTTGTTGATCAGCGAAAGAGCCTTATTCAGGCGCGGAGGTCTGCAGCGCCAAAGCGTGCAGCACGCCACCCATATTGCCCTTCAATGCGTCATAGACCATCTGGTGCTGCTGAACGCGGGTCTTGCCCTTGAAGGCATCGGCCACGACTTCAGCGGCATAGTGATCGCCATCCCCGGCCAGATCGCGGATGGTGACCTTTGCTCCGGGAATTCCAGCTTTAATCATGTCTTCAATATCGCCGGGCTTCATGGGCATGGTGTCTACTCCTCAATTCTTATTCTGCTGCGACGAGTGTCTCGCCGTCCATGAACTGAGGGAACCATGATTCATGGGCGTTGCGCAATTCTTTAATCTCGACCCCGCGCGCCGTACCCAGCTTTACCGAAGAGCCGCCGGTTTTACCGATAACAGCGAGCGAGACGCCCGCGGAAGCGGCTTGCGCCTTGACGGTTTCGAGATCGGACTGCTTTACGGTCAGGACATAACGGCCCTGATCTTCGCCATAGAAAGCCAGGATCGGATTGTTGCCGGATACCGTTTCGATGGTCGCGCCGATGTCCGACGCCATCGACATTTCGGCAATCGCTAGAGCGAGGCCACCGGAGGAACAATCGTGAACCGCGCTCGTCAGGCCTGCTGTGATGATGGTGCGAACGAAGTCACCGGTCTTCTTTTCGTTGTCCAGATCGACATGCGGGGCAGGGCCGTCGATGCGGCCATGAATGTCTCGCATGTAAACCGACTGGGCAATGTGGGTACCAAGTCCCTCAGGCGCGCCGGCGAGCAGAATGACCTCGTCAGTTGCAGCAAAGCGAATACGCGCCATTTTCGACCAGTCCTTCAGAAGGCCCACGCCGCCGATGGTCGGGGTCGGCAGGATGGCTTGGCCGTTGGTCTCGTTATAGAGCGAGACGTTGCCCGATACGATCGGGAATTCCAGCACCTTGCAGGCTTCGCCGATACCCTTGATGGCATGGACGAGCTGGCTCATGATCTCAGGCTTTTCCGGATTGCCGAAGTTCAGGTTATCGGTCGCGGCCAGCGGCAGCGCGCCGGTGGCGGTGATGTTGCGCCAGCATTCGGCCACAGCTTGCTTGCCGCCTTCGAAGGCGTCGGCTTCCACGTAGCGCGGAGTGACGTCGGAGGAGAAGGCAAGCGCCTTCGTCTCATGGCCCTCGACGCGCACGACGCCGGCGTCACCGCCCGGCAGCTGAAGCGAATTGCCCTGGATCAGCGTATCATATTGTTCGTACACCCAGCGGCGCGATGAATTGTTGGCCGAACCGACAAGCTTGATGAGCGCATCGGCAATATCGGTTTCCGGAATGTCGTTTTCGGACAGCGGCGCGGGGACCTTTGCCGGCGTCCACGGACGGTCATATTCCGGTGCCTGATCGCCCAGCTCCTTGATCGGCAGGTTGGCGACTTCCTCGCCATTGTGCAGAACGCGGAAGCGCAGGTCGTCCGTCGTCTTGCCG
>CAJYHD010000434.1 GCA_913773715.1 uncultured Sphingobium sp. | reverse complement strand
CACAACTGCTAGGCTATCATATTGCCTTCTTCGTGCTGGGCGGCTTTGCCGTGGCAAGCCTGCTGCTGTGGCTGGGTTTTGCCGAAATGCTGCGTCCGGCATGCGCCGGGATGTCATCCGATGACAGCGCTCCATCGTAACGGGCTGGACCATATGCCCGTCTATTAAGCTACGATGGAGTAAAAGTGGCGGAGACGGAGGGATTCGAACCCTCGGTAGCCCCTTAAGGCTACGACGGTTTAGCAAACCGCTGGTTTCAGCCACTCACCCACGTCTCCGCACGAGATGGCCCGCTGCTGAGGCGAACCGTGGCTAGGAGCGGGCTATAGCGAGGGCCACAGATCATGGCAACGGTCCTGCGCATGGATTTTTTCGGCACGGCAAAGATTCATTCCGGCGCGGAATCGACTCATGCTGCCGTTCGTTCATTGGCGTTTCAGCTTGGATGCCGATACTCTAACAGCGTTGATTGCATGCAAGTTCGCGGGGAGTATCGGAACATGGTCGGGTTTACGGGACGTCGGGCTTCCCGCTTCACACGCGCGATTGCGCTGGTGGCGGCGCTTGCCGGAATGACGGCAGCACCGATCGCGGGCGCACAAGTGCGTACGGTCGATCCGAACACCGCGATCGACTCCGACTTGGCCCCGCCACCGCCCGCCCGCAGCACGCCGACCGATCCCGGCATCGATCCGAGCGCTTCCGGGACCACCTATACGCCCCCGTCGACACCGCCCCCCGCCAGCATGCCATCTACGAACACAACCGCGACCGGCGCGCCGGTAACGCCTGCCTCTCCGCCAGCAGCCATCTCGCCGAGCGACGGTTATCAGCAGGACGACCTCATCGGCGCCGCTGAGGGCGTATTCGGCAAGGGTGCGGAAGGTCTCGCCGGAATCATCGAGAAGATCCTGAAGGACCAGGGCCGCCCCAACGCCTATATCGCCGGGCGCGAGGCATCGGGGGCCTTCGTCGTCGGGCTGCGTTACGGCTCCGGCACGCTGACGCACAAGATCGAGGGCAAGCGCGATGTCTATTGGACCGGCCCCTCGGTCGGCTTCGACTTCGGCGGCAACGCGGCCAACACCTTCGTTCTCGTCTATAATCTCTACGACACGCAGGAACTCTACCACCGCTTCCCTGCGGCGGAGGGGACTGCTTATCTCGTTGGTGGTTTCAATGCCAGCTATCTGCGCTGGGGCAATGTCGTGCTGATCCCGATTCGCCTGGGTGTCGGCTATCGGCTCGGCATCAATGCGGGCTATATGAAATTCACCGAGAAGCGCACCTGGCTGCCCTTCTGAGCGGCCTATAGCAGAAGGGCGAGTTGCCCCCCCAGCTCGTCCTGCTCCGCACCTTCCAGATTATGAACGCCAAGCCCGAGCAGCCGTGCGCCCATCGGCAGCGGCAATTGCGCGCGCAGCAATTCCCGCCCCGTGCGCGCCAGCAGATCCGGTGAGCGAACCGCAGCTGGAAAGCTTTTCGACCGGGTGATGATGCGAAAATCGGCAAACTTGATCTTGAGCGTCACCGTCCGTCCCCAGGCCTGCGCCCGCTCGATCCGGGTCCAGAGGCTTTCGGCGATGCGGTCCAGTTCAGCAACCAGCGCCTCTTCCGCGACCAGATCATCAAAAAAGGTATCTTCAACGCTGATCGATTTTCGCTCCTGCCTTTCGCGCACCGGACTGTCATCCTCTCCGCGTGACGCGCGATAATAATAGTCCGCCGCGCTGCCGAAATGGGTGATGAGGAATCGCATGTCGCGATCGCGCAAGTCCGCGCCCGTCTCGATCCCAAGTTCCTGCATCCGCCGCGCCGTGACGGGGCCGACGCCATGGATGCGCCGCACCGGCATGGCGGCGATGAAGGCGGCGCCTTCAGACGGGCGGACGACGCACACACCGTCGGGCTTGTTCTGATCCGATGCGAGCTTGGCGATCAGCTTGTTATAGGAGACGCCCGCCGACGCGGTGAGGCCGGTTTCCTCACGAATCATGCGACGTATATCTTCCGCCACCTGCGTCGCCGACGCGATGCCCGGCTTGTTCATCGTGACGTCGAGATAGGCTTCGTCCAGCGAGAGTGGCTGGATGATGTCGGTGAACCGTGCGAAAATTTCGCGGATTTGCTGCGACACCGTGCGATAGACGTCGAAGCGCGGCTTTACGAACAACAGGTCGGGACAGAGGCGGCGTGCCCGGCTGCCGGGCATGGCGGAGCGAACGCCGAACTTGCGCGCCTCGTAACTGCATGTCGCGACCACCCCGCGCGGGCCGCCGCCGCCCACTGCGATCGGCAAGCCGCGCAGTGCCGGATCGTCCCGCTGTTCGACCGACGCGTAGAAGGCGTCCATGTCGATATGGATGATCTTGCGCTGAGGAGGCGAAGCCACGTCCATGACGCGCGCCGCTATGCCATAATTGGGAACGAAAGGAAAACAGCCGTAGCTATTTTCCGCTCTTGTCCTTGAGCGATAGCAGCGCTGCGAAGGGGCTGGCCTGCTCCTCGCTTAACACCCCTGCTTCCTTGAGCACCTGATCGGCTTGCGGCGAACGGGGATAGGGCGTCATGGCAAGCGCCATCGTCTCCGCCACCGCTTCGCCCATGTCGATCACCTGCCCGTCGAACCCGATCGTATCATAATCCTCCGCGTCGAGTTCCAGTTCTTCGCCCGGCACGACATCGGCCCCCTCCTCGACGAAACGAAGCAGCATCTCGCTGTCGATCGTTTCCGGTACGGCCATGCCTGTCGCAACGCAGGGCTGCGCGAGCGTCGCGCGGACTCGTCCCTTCGCCACAACCGCGCCATTCTCCTCGACCAGGTCATAGTCTGCCTCCAGCCTGTCGAGCGAGGAGAGATCGAAGCGGACGAGGCGGAACGCGCCTCGCTAGTCCGCCGCTTCGGTCTCTCCTCGCTCGACCGGCTGGAGGCAGACTATGACCTGGTCGAGGA
>CAJYHD010000433.1 GCA_913773715.1 uncultured Sphingobium sp. | reverse complement strand
GTGCAGTAGATGCCGTATCCGCCCTGCGACGCCCAAAAAAGCGCGCTCGACATGGCCTCAACATAGTTCACGACCGCACGCGGTACGCCATCGGGGCAGAGACAATGCCATTGGCTGTGCGCAAGCTGCTCGACGACGACATGGGTATGGGGAACGCGCTTCATGCCTTCCCCTCCATCCGATCGAGGACGGTGGCCCGCCAGACGATTGCGCGCGCACCGGACTGGTTGAACCGACGCTCGCCCGTGTCGCGGATCATGCCCATCTTGCGAAGTTCGGTGTGGCGAGGTTGCAGCGAATACCGCGGCATTCCCGCAATCTTGCAAACCTCGTCCACCGTCAGCCCTTTGGGATGGTCGAAAAGGATCCCATGCACGATTGCGCGCAGCCGGTTCGCCAACGGCGCGACCATTTCCGCCGCTTCGCGGCTGGTATCAACGCCGCGATGATTGTTTTCGGTCGGATACGTCATGCGTCGCTCCCGTCATCGAGAGGGGGCAGGCCAGCGCGTTCCAGCAGCTTGGCAAGCCATTCGGACTGCTTTTGCGACAGAGGGTTTGGGTTCACGGCGACTTGGCCGAGAAACTGACCGCTGCGGAAGGTAAGCGTGTCGGCATGGGCGTTGAGCAGCAACAAGGCTGCCGCGCGTTCTGGCCTATCGTCCGTCATGCCAGCGCCCCCCAGGCTAGGGACGCGACCAAATCGGCGCGTACATTCGACAGGCCAAACGCAGCAAGGCGTTGTCGGCGAAGCGTTGCGATGGTATCTTCGTGGTTGTCGCCGCCAAGCAGACAAACCATCGGGAGCCGCTCGGTCAACGCCGGGCGGCTTTCTCGTTTAGGGGCGGCCCCCGTGCTGATACGCACGTCCGATCACGCCGCCTGATCCACGAGCGCGCGGATGCTGTCGGTTTTGACGAGCGTCCGGCGACCGATCTTGACGGTCTGCAACTGGCCCTTGCCGATCAGTTCGTAAATCTTGGTATGGCCAAGGCCGAGCGCCTTCTTGGCACCTTCGACTGTTACCGTGATGGGTTCCATGTTTTCCGTCCTTCATCCGGCGAACGACGATCGATCGCGAACAGGCACGGAAGACCACGGTGTTAAGTTCGGCGCTTGCGGGTCTGTTTGAACTCAACTTCAGCGAACAATCCTGGCAAATACGCCTCGGCGGCCTCGAAGATACGAACACAACGGCCACCGCGGCTCATGCCGCAACGATGTACCGGTGAACCGTGCTCACAAACAGCAATGCTTCCCTGGCCAGCTTCGCCCATCCAAAAGTTCGCGACAAACTCCGAGATCAAACGTGGGTGCGGAAACGAACCGCGCTGCAGCTCATAATACAGGCCCTTTATCCGCTCAGCGGAAAGCTTGAAACCGGCTGATGTCGCTGCGTTAGCAACGACAGTGAATGCGTGCTTTTTGGCCCCCCGCCGACCACCAGCTGCCTCGATGAGTATTTCCACGCCGATAAGCGCATACGTCCGAATACGCTCTTCAGTCTTTGTATAATGCTGCAAGCCACCAAACGGTCCAAGTGACAGCCAAGGGTGATCGCGGCCACGATGGATGTCGTCGAAGAAGTCGAACACGTCCCTAGTAACACTCAGTCCGAGTAAGCCCTTCAACTCCGGAATTTGTTCTATTCTTTCAAAAATACCAGCAAAAGCAAGTGTCGAATAACGACGGCGCGCTTCCGTTGTATCAAGAGAGCTATAGACTCGCTCGCAATTCAAGACATAAGTCCGCATTGCCGCTGCCCAAAGGCGTGTTTGATTATCCTTTGAAAATTCGTTCATTTATCTTCCCCAACCTTCTGCGGATTGAGAAAGTGTCCCCACCCGTCCAGCAGCTTGCGGCGCATCTCCACGAACGTTGTCCGCTTGTACGCCCGCACGACCTTGTCAGGCACGACGTGAGCCAACGCTGCCTCGGCAACCGGATCGGGTATCTCAGGCATCTTTTCGGCTGCCCAGTCACGGAACGAGCTGCGGAAGCCATGCGCGTCGTACGGCTGGCCCGCTGTTCGCAGCACCTTGTTCATCGTCATATCGGAGAGCATCCCGCCACGTTGCCCCGGAAACACCAGCTGGTCGGGCTTAGGGGTCACATCGCCTCTCGTCTGTTTGAGCAGCGCAACGGCGGCGTCATTGAGCGTGACGGTGTGTGCCGAAGCGTCGTTGCCCTTCATCAACGATGCCGGTCGATTCCACTCGCGCTTATCGAGGTCGATCTGCCCCCACCGCGCGCCACGAACTTCGCCAGGCCGCGCTGCAGTATAAATTTGGAACAGCAGCGCCGATCGACCAGTCGTTGTAGGCTGGCCAACCAATTCAGCAACGAATGCCGGCACGTCGGCATACGGCATCGCTCGGAAGTTGCCGCCTTTCGGTCGGCGGGGCAGGCCGACGGTAACAGAACGCCCTGGCGCCTCCGTCGCACGCCAACCCTTGCCGTGGGCAAAATTCAACACAGTCCCGATGCGCTGCCGCACCTTCCGCGCCATATCAGGCTTCGTCGTCCAGATCGGCGAAAGAACTCCGGTAATATCAGAGGCCGAGATCGCATCCACTCGGATGCCGCCGATCGCTTTGAACGTGTGGTTCTCAAGCGATCGAATGAACTCTTCCGCGCCCTTCTCCGACCATCCCTCCTTCAGGGCCAGATGCGCCTTCTTCGCTGCCTCATTGAACTTCGGGATGCGATAGCGCTCCCGGTCGCGCTCAGCGATTGGATCCAGTCCCGACTTAGCAGCAACCCGAAGCATGGCTGCCTTGTCGCGAGCCTCTGCCAAGGTGAGAATTTTGCGCTGGAGGATGGGGATGATAATCGGCGATGGCTCCCCCTTCCCCGCCCCGCGTGCCGACAGGTCGACTGACCCCAGTCCTATGTCGCGGCGCCTGCCATCAACCTGCACCCGCAATAGCCAAGCCCGCGCCCCAGATGGTTTAACGAGCAGGTACAGACCGTCGCCATCGGCGTGCCGGCCGGGCTTTGCATTCTTCACAGAAAGAGCAGTGAGCTTCGGCAATTGGCACCCCTATGCGTTCCCTCACTTTGGCGCGGCTAGAGGCGAACGTCAACGAACAAGTACGGAACATGCGTTCCATAACTGTTTCGATTTACGAGAGGAAACCGAACGGTAGCGAACAACTGAGAATAGCAAGTTAGATGCCCTCCGGGTGCGCCAACCCTATATGACGGCACGAACCGCATCGTCGGACGGCATGTCCCCGGCGGCGACCGGGTCGAGTGCCCGGCCGGGACCACGGGTCGTGATCCGTTTGCGGGGTATCGCCAACTCCCCTTTCCGCGCGGCATGTCGGCTTGGCAACCAATAGATTCGAAGATGTGCCGACATCATCACCAGTTGTTGCAGGCATCGTAACAGATCCGAGCGGGTCACAACGCAACAGAGACAAGGTGCACGGTTTATTTACCACGCCCCCCGTATCCCCAAGGGGGACGACTTCGGCTTTTTGCATCCAGGGTCATGGGAAATAGAATGCAAACATTGGCAACCATGATCAGCAAGCGCGGTGCGATTGCCGTGGCGCTGTTCGTCGGAATCGGATCCGCGGCCACCGGCATCGTGCTGGATATGTCGGCAAAACAACGCGCTACGGAAACCGGCGAGATCGTGGCGCGGCAGATCGCATCGTCGGTACAGAATGATTTCGAGCGACCGATCGGCAATGTCGAGGCGACCCGCGACATGCTCCAGGCAATTCGCCGGGAGGGGAATACCGACCGCGACGCCGCCAATCGCCTGATGAAGTCGACGCTGGCCGCGCATCCC
Source organism: uncultured Sphingobium sp. (assembly GCA_913773715.1). Next base: position 266 of record CAJYHD010000433.1, on the reverse strand, counting down.
CAGTTGCTGGCGCTGTCCACCGCCTAGGAACCCAATGCGTTCGACGGCCGCGACCAGGCCTATGCCAACACGACGGGCCACGACGCGACCGGACGCTTCATTCCCTATTGGCACCGCTCGCAGGGCGGCATCGCGCTGTCGCCGTTGACCGATTACACCAAGGATGGCGCGGGCGATTACTACCTGCTGCCGCTGCGGTCGGGCAAGCCGGTGATGATCGAGCCGTATCAATATGCGGTCGACGGCAAGGACGTGCTAATGACCAC
>CAJYHD010000432.1 GCA_913773715.1 uncultured Sphingobium sp. | reverse complement strand
CATCCATTTCCCAACCAGCGAGCGTGTTGCGGGCTTCGATCAGGGGCGTGGTGGCCATCATGCGGCCTCCGCCATCTGGAAGGGCGCGAGCGCGACCGCCATCAGTGACGCGTGCAGCCCGGTGGCGGCGATGGCGTAGGTGAGCGCCAAGCCGGCTGCGTCGATGGCGCCGGTCACGCTGGGCTGCGACGTCCACGCCTCGAAGGCCGCATAGTCGTCGCTGTCCTGCGCCTGCTTCAGCGCCGCGGACCCGTATTCCTCGCGGATCGCCGCCAGCGCGTCGGCGCGGTAGCCAGTGTAGCGGTAGGAGCAGTCCTGCTCGCGGTGCAGGGCGAAACCGCCGTGTACGTAGCCGCCCTTCGGCGGGTTCTTGGCGCAGGACGCCAGCAGCTTCAGCGCGCGGGGATCTTGCGTCCAGACGGTGCAAGAGGCCTTGGCCGAGCGCACATTCGGCACTATGATTTTCGTAGCCATTAATCGTTCCTCCAGAACGGTTTTTGGTTAGGCCGGGCGCGGAGGGCTCAATCTCCTCGCTCGGCCAACTGGTACTCTGAGTATCACTAGATTTGACCCACCGCAAGCGTTCGCTGACGTTCGTCGTTCACCGCAGCGGATTTGATGCTAGGGTGCATTAATGCACCTCACCGCTGCCCAATGCCGTGCCGCACGGGCCTATCTTCGATGGACAGCAGCAGACGTTGCAGCGGCGGCCGGCACCGGCATCATGACCGTGAAGCGCCTTGAAGGTGGCGAGGCGATCAATCCCGGTTCCGCCGTGAAAATCGCAGAAGCGTTCGCGGCGGCTGGTGTCACCTTCATCACCGCCGGGGAGTCGTCCCCGGACGGTGGCGATGGGCTTCGCGTTAGCGTTACGAACTCCGCTTCCGGGGGGTGACGATTACCTTCAGCTTCTTGTGCTGCAGCACGTGGCACTCGACGCACAGCGCCTTCATGAAGCGCCAGTCATACCGATCCGGGTGACCGTGGGGCAGGTCGTGGTGCGCCTCGGCGGACGGACGACCGCACCGCTGACAGCGGGGGTGCGCGTCGAGGTACAGCTTGTTCTGCTTCTGACGGGCGTTCCACAGAGGCGGCTGGAGACGTTCTGCGCGTCTCCTCGAAACTACAACGCAAACCAGCGAGTATTGAAGCTAAAGCGACTGCTGGCGGTGATCGAGGTGCACTGCAAGCGCCCTCGCGCCGCCGACACAGACTAAGTGGCGGCGTTACTGCCGGTTGCAGCAGCTTCATCCCATGAATCGGCTGCGATTAAAGACCGGAGAGCCAGCGAACCTCGAACAGCGTGCCTTCAGCGTTGATAATGTAAAGCTTGTCGCGGAATGCCTGGATCAATGCAATTCTGCCGAGATTTGGTAGGGCTGCGCGCAACTCCGAGGTCCGATCCACCAAGGCGGCGCTCGTCAGCGGCTTGGTAGAGTTCAGCGCCGTCGTCGGAAGCGTGAAGACGTTCCCATTTTCGAAAGCGAGCACGACCGACGATCCGATGATCACCGAGCCGACCAGAACCTGACCGGTGGCAACGTTACGTGGGAAGGTCAGAAGCGGGTCAGTCAGGCCGGCAGGAGCACCGCTCTGAACGTTTTGAGTTCCGTCTTTGAACGGCCACCCGAGGTTAACTGGTGGGCCGGTCACGACGACAGAATTCAGTTCGTCATTTGATGCACTCCGATCCGCGATCGCCAAACGTGCGGGCAGGGTCGGGAAAGCGGCATAAGATACGCCCACGACCTCGCGAACCCCCGATACTTGCGTCGAAGCAGGGGCGCCGAGCAACGACGTTGACAACTTCCCTATGGGAGATGCCGGATCCTGTGCGAGCGCTTCGGTTCCCGGTTGGGTCGCCGAGACGCTCGTGACGAACAAGCTACCCTCGTTCGTGTAGTCCGCATAAATTGACAGGTTGGCGGGATCGCTAACGTTGTTGAGGATCGTCGAGGCGCCCGATACGCTCAGCCCACCGACAAGGAGTCCAAACGAGTATGACGTCGCTACCAGCGTGCCCGCGTTCGTCAGATAGAAGGTACGCAGACTGTCCTGAAAGCGAGAGAGGACGGGGTTAGACGAAGCTCTTAGTAATCCGTTTGCTTTTGCGTCGGGCAGGGCAACGGTGTACAGTTCCTTCACGCCGTTGCGGGCGAGATAGAACTCGCCGTTCTTTTGGGCGACCACCGTGGTCAGTCCGACGATGATGGAAACGGGGTCGACAAAGCCTTCAGCAAGCTGCGACGCGGCGATATTGGCCTCGGGGCGCTGGACCGTCACCGTCACATCTTGGCTGGCGCTCGCCTTGCCATCCGACACCGTAATCGTGACGCGATACACGTTGTCGTAATCCGCGTCAGCCGGCTGAGAGTATAAGGGCGTCTTGAGTGACAGGTCGCCGGTCGCGGAAAGGACGAAGCTGTTCGCATCATCTCCCCCGGCGATCGTGAATGTCAGTGGATCATTGTCGGTATCCGTTGCTGTCAGGCGGACACCATTGACTTGGCCGCTCGCGATCGTGAACGAAGACGGGGAGGTGATCGTCGGCGCCGTGTTCGGCGGCAACATGTTGCTAGCGCTGCCGCTTGAGCCCCCACCGTCACAGGCAGCGAGTAGCGTGACCAGCGCAAGAGAGCAGAGGCGCCAAACGCCGGCGTTCCAAGCTGTGTCTTGCGGGATAATCTGCGGCATCGATTGCCTCCCCCCTCATTGCTGACTCTTTAGTCCGACCGCTGCGAATCAACAACGACCACGCTGCGCCCGTCTAAACGCTGCTACAATTAAGCCTCGGTTTTGCTAGCGTTTAAAGAAGGTGACGTGCAATCAACAATCGAGATTCGGGATCAATGCGCGAGCATAGGCAGCCCATCGCCCTGCGGCTCAGTGACCGCCCAGCCTTACTTCGTCAGGATCGGTACCCATCCGGCACGCCCCTGTATCCGGTTCTGCATTGAACGCCGCCAGCCGCGCCATCTGACCAATATGGCTATCGATGTTCAGCCGCCAATTTCCGCCATTGGTGGCCGGTGCTAGCAGCCGCTGGTGGCGCCGATCCACCCGAAAGCCATGCCGGCGCTGCTCGACGAGGAAGATGAGGAGAGGTGGCTGACGTGCTCCTTCGACGACGCTGTCGCACTCGCTAAGCCGTTCCCTTCGGAGTTGATGACGGTGCGGTAGGATACGGCGTAGGGGTAGGCGTCAGCGTTATTCCCTTGCGCCGTAACGCACATACAGTGAGATCCTCAGATGCCTGTTTCGATCTTGGTTCAAACGATCTTTGCGTTAGCTTCCGTTGGCTTCGCGGCTCTAAGCGGTAAAAGCTGGTACGAGGCTTCTGAGGTTAAGATGCCTGTTAAAAAGGAGATCCTCGAAGACTTGCCCGATACGGGGCGCATCATCCTCGGGTATGAAGATTACATGGTTACATTCGCAAAATAATGGAGGCGCAGGAACGTCTGGACGCTTCATTAGAGGCACTCAACCAGTCCGCTGCCTTGAACCGCTTGGGAGCTCTATATGCAATCGGAGCGGTTACCTGCTCCGCTTTCTCGACGGTTCTTCCGCTCGCTCTTCAGTCTCTCGGAGTGCATTGAACTTTCTGTTAATGGTTGAGATCGGGGAATATGGGGGCGCCAGTCGCTTAGGGGCTGCGCGGCATCCCCCGTTTGCCGCCGGCACGTTCAGGATTGATCCTACGCCCAATTGGATCCGCCCAGCGCTTGAAAATCCGGCGCTCGACGCCCCGCGCCGACACGGTGGTCAGCTCGACGAATCCACCGACGCCGGCGCCCTCGTCACCTTCGTTCCACTCGCTCTTTCGGGCCGCCTCTGCGACGATCCGACCGTCGCGGATCAGATCAAACGATCGCGCGTCGCGCAGATCAGCGTCTCGGCAGAGCGCTTCGTTGATGGCGCCGTAGTTCGAATAGGCCTGCACATGCCGAGGCTGTCTGGGAGTGAGGCCCTGACGCACGGCTTGCCCACCCGAATGCGCCACCCAGACCGATGGGCCGACTTCCGGTGCGAACACGGCCGCGCACAGCAGAAGCTCGGGCGACGGCGCGTGCGGCTCGTGCCGCAGCTGCCAGTCCAGCACGTCGAAGGCCAACTCGCCCAAGCCGCGGACGAGATCACGACCGCTGGTGAACCCGGACCCTCGCGCCATGATCGCGATGTGTTCGGGGTGCGCCCAGCCTTCATAGGAGACGGCTGCGTTCCACTCGGGGAAGCTTACCACCTTTGACTCGATCGCGGTCACCTTGCCCTCAGCGTTGTAACTCGCGCCGTCGCTGATGATGTGCGCCGCCGCGCCTTGCGTGGTTCCGATCAGAAGGGTCATAGGATCAGTGCTCCATCATGCTTCATCACCCCGTATCCGGAGACGCGAGCGGGCCGCTCGGTCCGCAGCGAAGCCAGGGTGGTTTCAGATCTGGCACCCGGCGCGGTGGCCGCGGTGATGGCGCTCCCCGCGACGTAGGCCGCGTATGTGGTCGGCCCGCCCAGAGCAGCGGCCGCGTTGATCAGCCCCTGCTTGAAGCCGTCGCCG
>CAJYHD010000431.1 GCA_913773715.1 uncultured Sphingobium sp. | reverse complement strand
CTTCAGGAACGGGAAATTCTCCGCCAGCAGTTCGGGGGCGACATAAAGCGACGGATCGCCGCAGACCGCGGCGTCAGCATACCATAGCGCACCAACCGACATGCGCTTCGCGGCCATACGCGCGAAGCGAGTTTCCTGCATGTAGATAACCGAACGATAATCCTTGAAGGCCCATCGGCGCGGCATGATCGGCCATAAAGAGCGCAGTCTGTGCGACGTGACGTCGCGCAACTGGAAAGCGTAGGACTGAATGTGGTTCTCGATCAGCGAAAAGGCCGTGAAACCGGTGAGATCCCAGGGCGCCTCGGCCAGCATCGGTTCCACGTCAGTGAACGGACCATAGACGGAGTCGTTCATGACCAGAACGTCGGCGTGCGGGGAGGCGGACGCAATGGCCTCAAGTCCGATGCGATACGCGGAAAAATCGTAACCGCTCAGCGCTTTCCACCACAGCGCATCGGCATGATCACGCAACGGTTCAGGAATATGTTCCGGATCCGGCGTCGCGCAGACGATCAGCAATGGCCGTGACATGGCACGTAGCCGGGACAAGGTGAACAGATGTGCCTCGGACAATCGGCCGTCGGGCGCGTAGATGAAGTAACAGGTCCATCGTGGCGCAACGAAGACCGGCTTCAGCATCACGGAGCGGGGCCGTCGTTGCACGCCTGTGAGGAGCGAGTGCAGGCGAATCGCCACGACACTTTTGCGCACATGGCTGGGACGAAACGTCCAGCCACGCTCCAACGCGGTCAACGGTGCTTTGCTGAACGTTTGTGGCGGCTTACGTCGCCACCGCGCTATCGCCGAAATCAATCCCATCCGATTACCGCGCGCCATGGCCTGTCAGCATCGTCTTGATCGTCTTTGCAACGATCAGGATATCCATCCATGGTGAGAAGTTCTTGATATAGTAGAAATCGTAATGAAGCTTGTTTTGCACATCTGCCACGTCGGCGACATGCCCCTGAATTACCTGCGCCCATCCCGTGATGCCGGGACGCACGATGTGGCGATAGCGATAGAATGGAATTTGGTCTTCGTACCAGCGTGACAGGATCACCGCTTCGGGGCGTGGTCCGATCCAGCTCATCTGACCTTTCAGAATGTTGAGGATCTGCGGCAACTCATCAATACGCGTGCGTCGCAGAATAGCGCCGAGCGGTGTAATCCTCGAATCGCCGGTTTGCGTCATCGCGGTTTCCCGGGCGGACATGGCGTCTGATTCCGCTACGCGCATGGTGCGGAACTTGTACACCATGAACGGCTCGCCTCGAAAACCGATGCGCTGCTGTTTGAACAGGGCTGGGCCGGGCGAGGAGAGTCGCACAGCGAGGGCGACGCACAACAGGGGGGGCAGGAGAACGATGCCCATGATCACCGCGGTGATCCAGTCGACAAGTCCTTTGAGCATCAGAAATGACGTATTGGGGATCAGCGAGCCAAAACTATTCTCGGACAAATGTTCGAGTTCGACGCGCCCTGTCAGCGATTCAGCCAGATGCTTGACATGATACACGGGCGTCCCCGCCAGCGCGAAATCACTCAGGGTGCGTTCCCAATGATCTGGTAGATCAATGCGCAGATCGGCTGCGATTGCATCAAGCCGGCCAACAACAGGGCCACCATCCGTCGGGTGCCCCTCGGGTGACAATCGCACCCAGTCAATATGCGGCACCTGGGGGAGTTTGTCGAATGCCCCGAACGGCAGATAGCCGATACGCAGCCATTGGTGACGGTGCAGCGTGGAATGGACGAAGTAGAACCAGACGATGCTCAGAACATAGCCGGCGATCAACTGCGTACGGGCATATTCAAACCGTCCAACCGTGAGAACGATGGTGATCACCGTGAAAGAAACGGTGAAGGCGGGGAGGAGGAACGCGCTAGCTTCCACGCCCGGATAGATGCTGACGTTCCGGAACAGCCAATTTCCCAGCATCACCGCGCAGGCACACCACAGAAGCGTTAGGTTGAGTTGACGCATGCCGATCTCGTCGCCCGCGATCATCAAACGGGCGGCGTAAGGGACAAGCGTGCTCACCAATAGGCCGCCTAGCGCTTGGTAGCGCCATCGAGCGAGCACGCCTACCAGGGAATAGGGGCGTGCGGCTCGCGTATTGATAGGCGCAATCAACATCTACAGGCCTGTGCTGGGTGCCGGAGTCGAAAGAGTCATCGTTGGTCCTCGTTCTCGGTATCATGCATCGGCGATCTGCTATATCGGTGCAGACGAGATGCGGAGTCCTTGCTGCATTGCAACCATAAAGCGTTCAGATTAATTGAGGCGACGCCCGATGGTGTCTTTCGGATCCCGGTGTGTCACCGTCGCCTCGTTGCCTTGACCGAAGGCAGTGAGTTTCTCCCTAGTGATGCGTGTCTCGAGCCGTGTCTCCCGGCGTGACAGGATCCGTCCTCTCGATGTCGTTCCCGAAATGCTGTTGTCGCGATCTCCGATGGCGGTCTGCTGACCATTGGTCGATGGCGTTGGAAGTTGTGGTCGGCCATCATCCGATTGGTCGGACAGCGTCACCGCGACGAAGAGCAGCAGCATCGTAAGAGAGGCGTTCATGCGGATCTACCTGACACGGCTCAAGTTGACGTCGCTGATCGCACCGGCGATCCCTTCCGGATCGTCAGTCGCGGCCAACACCATTTCGAGCCATTGCGCCATGCAGCCGTTAACTCCGATCAGCGCCTGAACGCGTTTCGGCTCCGTGGTGACGATCGGCAACGGCAAGCTACCGAGCGCCTCGGTCTGGTTGACGCATCGTATCCGCCAGACTGGCGCACTTTCGCCGGCGTGATTGTTTTCCGTCACCGTGCTGGACAATCGATAGGTTCCAGGCGGCAAAAGCAGCATTTGTCGGGCGACGATCCCCCCCGTGCCCACTGGTGCGCTATAGCTAAGCCGGCGGCCTCGCCCATCGTCGATAACCACGCTCGTCGCGCTTCCACTCACGTCAAACGACCAGCCGAAGGCCAGCCCCTCACTCGCCATGTCCTGAAAGCGGGGATTGCGGATCGTGTCTCGCCGAGCCGGGGGATAGGCGACTGCGAACAGCGTCCAGGCGGCGTCATAGTCGCCGGTCTGTATCAAACGGCCTTCCAGCGACTGTATGGCCAATGGCGTCACTGGATAGCCCTTGCTCAGAAGCATGGCAATTAACTTGACCATGTTACCGGGCGCGGTTGACGTCGATGCCGCCTGCAAAAGGAAGGTGTTCCCCCAAGGGGGTTGCCGCAGGAGCATTCGTGCGAGCGGACGCAGAAGTATGGAATCCGCAGTAGCGACGGTCAGCGGGCCGAAAAGAACCGCAGGCGCGCGCTTCGATGTGCGCAACGCGACGTCGTAATGACGCAACGCCTCCGCGACGTCGCCGCGGTTGACGGCATCCTGGATCAACCACAACTGGCCTTCGAAATCGCGACGAGACAGGAGCGCGGATTGCTGGATCAAGTGGCGAGCCCGGTCCTGTTGACCGGCAACTTCGGCGGCAAAGCCAAGTTGCCGCAAGGCTGCGGCCGAAACCGGTTCGCGGCGATAGGCGCGATCCGCGAAATCTGCCGAAACCCGCATGCTGGCGAGCGTCAGGGGCTGCATCGAGCGCGAAGACATGGATACCAGCGCTGCCGCATTGTCGGGTGCGACTTTAAGGGCAAGGGTAGGCGCAATATTCGCGCCCACCATGCCGATGCCAACGCGAAGTACGGCATAGCATAAGGTCGCTAGAATCGCGCCCCAGGCGAGATACCGGACGGCGCGATGTCGCGAGACCCCAACGTCGTGCATGTCACGATCGAACGCTGAGCTTCTCGCCATAATCATACCCGTAGTCATAACCCTGACCGTACTGAGCCTTGTCGGATTCGAACTTGGTCAGGACGACGCCCAGCGTCCTTGCATGCGCGGCAGCCAGACGACCCAGCGCGATCTTTACCATCGTGAAGCGGATGCCGTGGCTTTCTACCGTGAAGATCACCGCTTGCGACCGGCTCGCGATCAGGGGGGCGTCGGCCAGCCCGACAACCGGCGGGGAGTCGATCACCACATGGTCGTAGCGCTCGCACAGCTGCGACAGGACGTTGCCGAAGCGGGGGCCGGTCAGCAGTTCTGCGGCATTGGGAGGCAACGGCCCCGCAGTCAGCACATCCATGGCAAAGGTTTCAGAATGGGCGATGGCGTCAATGCCGGTCTCGTCTCCGGCAAGATAGTTGCTGAGCCCCCTCTTATTCGGAAGGTCGAGAACGTGATGTACCGATGGCGAGCGCATATCCGCATCGATCAGCAAGACGCGCTTGTTCGAACGGGCGAGTAAGACGGCCAGCGACAAGGCTGTTGTCGATTTGCCTTCGGCAGGTCGCGTGCTGGTCACCGCGATGGTGGCCGGGACACCCGTGTCGGTCGAGAACGCAAGGTTGGTGGTCACGGCGAGATAGGCGTCGACCAGTTCCGACTTACGATCACCCAGCACCTCAACCGGACGACCGTTCTTCAACAGGGGGATCACACCAAGCAACGGCATGCCGATCAAGCGTTCGGCCTCTTCGGGATCGGTGATTGTCTCATCACTCTGTTCAAGAACATAGGCGATACCTGCACCTACCAACGTGCCGGCGATGATGGAGAGCAGTAGATTGAGCAACAGCCGGGGGCTGGAAGGAGCTTGCGGCACGTCCGCGGCATCCACAACCGAGATGTTATTGACACCGATCCCGCTCGCAACGCCAATTTCCTTGTAACGGGAAAGCAGGCCATCATATAGGGAGCGATTGGTATCCACCTCGCGCTGGTAGATATTGTACTGGATACTGCGCCGGCGGAGGTTCAGAAGGCCGTCCTTCAACGTATCCACGCGCTGCCGCAAGCTCGCCTCGCGGTTGGTTGCGGTCCGCAACGCCGTGGCAAACGAACTTGAAACGCGACGCTCCTCTCGGGTGATCGACTGATCGATCGCCGCAAGCTGAACCGCGATCTCGCGCGCCGCCGGATAATCCGGCGTGAACTGGATCATCAGCCGCTGGTAGTTGGCGGACAACTCTGCGCGACGCTGCCGCAGTGCGTTGATCGCATTGTTGGTCAGCGCCTCGGTGACGGCGCCATTGGCACCCGCCGCTTCTTGATATTGCGCCTGCGCCTGAATTCTGCTCGCCGTCGCGCGGTCCAATTCCTGGTTCAGATCGGCGAGATCTTGGGCGATGAGCGGCCGGCTACCAGCGGCCCCGCCCTGGCCGGGCACTTCGAGGATGCGTTCGCGCGAGGCAAACGCGACCAGCGAGCGCTCGGAATCCTCCAATCGCTTGCGAAGTTGGTTAAGGCGTTCTTCCAGGAAGCGGCGGGCGTAGGAGCTGGCATCGTAACGCCGCTCAAGCGACAGCACGATGAAGTTGGATGCCCAGGCATTGACAACCTTGGCGGAAAGCGCGGCATCGGGGCTGGAGAAGGTGATCTTTACCAAGCGCGAGGCGCGCGCGGGCACTACGTCGAGATGCTTCAGCAGGATCGCGCCCGCCGCGCGCTCGCGCTGTGCGCGGCCTGCCGCCGTATAGCGGCCGTTCCGACCGATGACGGAGTCCGGCAGCTTGATGGAAAACGTTTCAAAGAAGCTTGGGTCGTCAACGATCCCGATTCTGGTGGCCACGCGCTCCGCCAAGGTCCGCGATTCCAGCAATCCATATTGCGTCTGATAGAATTCCTGATCGCCTTCGCTTGCTTCCTGCTGCACGCCTTGGATGTTGACGATGCGGTTGCTCTCACGCGCAATTTCCAGCGTGGTCGCCGCCTTGTACATCGGCGTCATGAGGAACGTGATGATCAGGCCCAAGAGAATGCACGCGACGATTGAGCCCAGGATGTAACGACGCCAGCGCATCGCGACGCGTAGATACTGGCGAAAGATAGACGGCTGCACCTCCGCCGCAGCCGGCACGTCATGCTGTGGCCTCATCGCTTCAAAGGTGGTTCCAGATCCGAACCCGATGGCTGCTGGAATTTTGTTCATGTCGCGACCTTAATTCAGAAGTGCGATGAGCGGCGCGGTGAGCAGAGGCGACACGGCAATGATGTTGCGGAACAGTCGACGGGCGGGTGAATCACCGACTGTAATGACGTCGTTGGCGTAGATCGGCGGGTCGTCATAGACGCCGCGACGGATCGCTTCGAGATTGTACAAGCCTGCAATCTTTCGGCCGTTCACCATTCGCAGAATGACGACGTCGTCCAGCCGTGCATCGGCGGTTAGCCCCTTGGACGATGCAAGTGCCCTCATGAGCGTCATCTGGTTGGTGACCGGGTAGAGGCCAGGTTCGGTCACCTGTCCGTCGATCGTGACCACCTGGCTGACCGAACTGCGAATGTTAACGGTCACTTGTGGATTGCGTAAATATTTGCCGCGCAGGGAGTTTTCTATGTTTGCGGCCAACTCTTCGCGGGTCTTGCCGATCGCATCGATGGTTCCGATGAGTGGCATGGAGATGCGACCGCTGGCATCGACCTGCAGTTCGCGACTGAGCTCCGGAACGTTGAAGACGTCGACGGAAATCACGTCCAGCGGGCCGACGAAGGTTGCCCTATCGGCGGGGGTAAGATCGGCCCGGGTGGGCTCGGGAAGCGCAACTGCCTCAAGAACCGTAAGATTCGGAGTGCTTACTAAGGGCTCGCGGTGCACACATGCCGCCAGCAACAACATGCTGGCAACCGCCAAGCCAATTGAACGCATGATTGAACTATCCTGATCACAGGCCGATCCGCGGCCTATATCGGTTCGTGTCACGGTGGTAAAGGATCAGGTGCGGTGCGCCGACGACCCGACATCAGCTGTGGGAAATGCGTCACGCGGCTCGTGCAACCAGACGGCGAACAACGCGAACAATCCCGACATCAGCGGCGTGCGAAGCGGATAGTCGACGAGACTGGCACCGATCATCAGGACGAATAGCATGGATGCGAGCCGGGCTATGCGGACGGCAGTGCGATCCTCGCTTGATCGCCATGCCGAGACGCCCTGAAGCGCCAGCCAGATCATGGCACCAATCAATAGCACGGCGCCGATGATCCCGCCTTCCAGGACGACCTGCAACAGATCGTTGTGCGCTTGATTGAAGTACGTGAGCTTCAGGTCACCCAGCGTTTCGAAGCGACGAAATACCGGGTTGAAACTGCCAAAGCCGGAACCCGCGGGAAAAAAGGTGGAGGCCATCTCCATCACGCGGGGGAACAATCGCGCGCGCGTGTCGCCTGCGATGTCCATCGACATCAGGCGCCGGACGCCTTCGGCACGGCTCAGCGTAAGCGCGAGAAACACGACGCTTGCCAAGGTGGCGATCGCACCGCCGAACAGTAATCGTCGCATGCGACGGCGTTTGACGTTGCGCAGGGCACGAGTGGCCGGCTTCCACAGAATAACAAGCGTCATGAGCAACGCGACCGTGCCCAGCGCTAATCCGGTGCGGGAGCCCGTCGCCGGGATCAACACGAT
>CAJYHD010000430.1 GCA_913773715.1 uncultured Sphingobium sp. | reverse complement strand
TCGGGGGCGGTGTCTTGTTTGCCGTCATCGCCACCGAGCTTGTCGTTCGACCACATGCGGCCGGGGCAGCTACATGGCCGACCTTGGCCTTGCCAGCAGGTGCGGCGATCTTCAGCGGCATAAACTGGTACCTAGCCAGGCGCGGGGCCAGGGACAGAAAGCGTTGTGGCGAGTGCGTCGAGCAACCCAACGAAGCGGAGCATCATGGCAGTGGAGCTGCGATCGCCGTGGGCAGCGTACTCGACGGCATCCCTGAGGCCCTGGTAATCGGAATGTCGGTCGCCGGGGGCGGCGCGATCAGCCTGGCCGTGATCGTAGGCTTTTTTCTGGCTAACGTGCCCCAGGGCCTCTCGAGCACCTCAGGCATGAAACTGGCCGGTCGGTCTCGCACATACATCTACACGATATGGATCGGGATTCCGCTCATAATCGCGATCGCTGCAGGTGCCGGAAACTTCCTGCTCGGATCAGCATCGGCGCAGGAGCCTGCCATCCTCCTATTCGCGGCTGGTGCCGTACTGGCCATGCTCGCCGAAGCCATGATCCCGGAGGCCTTCGAAAATGCGCCTCCGTTCATCGGGCTGATTACGGTCCTCGGCTTCCTAGCCGCCTACTTGATCGCGCAGCATTGAGCCCGCACTTCCAGATCACCGGTGCGACCGTCATTCGCGGTCCTGCCCCCGCTCATGAAGCTCCGCGTCGACAGGACAATTGGTGCAACCTTCGTAGCAGCACAGGCGGCAGATGCGGTAGGAGTGCTCGAGGTTCTCCAAGCGGGCACGAAGGACGCGCTCGGCAATGTCGGCTAGGAACTTCATCTCGCCTTTGTTGAGGATCGACAGACCCTCTCCGATGACCTTATCTCGTGCGGACAGGACCGCAGCACTCGCCTCCTGACCGGCCGACGTCAGGTGCAGGGAACGGACGCGGCCGTCAGTCGAGGTCGCCCGGCTTTCGATCAGTCCTTCGGCAGTGAGGCGATCGGCAAGGCGGACCGTCCCTGCGTGCGACAAGCCCACGCCGACCGCCAGCATTCTTACCGAAAGCCCAGGCTGGTGCGCGAGCAGCGCTAGCGCTGACGCGGCTGGTCCTTCTTCCGGCGCCCGCGATGAACTAGCGCGAACGATGTCGTCGCTGATCATAAGTGCAAACGCCCCGAAAACGTTACGGTCTCGAGGTTCATCCATCCGTCCTGGTATATGTGCGCGACGCATAGACAGCAAGCTTCGGTGCGTATCGATCCGGCAGGTTGGAACAACGGGAAGTCGCGTGAAGTCAGTAGTTTAGGGCACCGCATCCGATTTTTCATCTGTCGTAGTTTGCGGCAAGCTGCCATGCCGCTCGATACGCTGCGGCTATGGCGGCTTGAGAGAAGCCCGGCCTCTTGCCCGCCTTAGGTTTATCGAGGACGCAGCGCTGGGGGCGAAAGCTTCAATCCGCAGTACTGGGATCACGATCGATCCGCGTGTCTAACGTCAACCGCATCATCGCGCCCAACGATGACCGTATCGACCTCAGAGAGGAACAGGCCGTGCGCGGCGACACCCGGAATGGCTGCGATCGCAAGCGCGGTCTGCTGCGGGTCTGTGATGACCCCGAAGGCCACATCTAGGATGTGATTGCCCTGATCTGTCAAAAGCGGATCGTCGTTCTGCAATCGGAGGGACACCGGAACGCCGAGGTCGGCAAGGCGCGCGCCAACGAACTCAGTGGCAAACGGGAAAACTTCGACGGGAAGCGGAAAGCGGCCGAGCTGCCTTACGACCTTGCTGGAGTCGACCACGGCTATGACGCGAGCAGATGCCGCAGCAACAACCTTTTCCCTCAGCAACGCGCCCCCACCGCCCTTGATTGCCTGCAGGCTGTGATCGATCTCGTCGGCGCCGTCGATCGTAAGGTCGACCGAGCTGAGACCTCCGGCGGCAACTAGCGGTACGGCCAGTTCGCGGGCCAGAACCTCGGTCATGCGCGAGGTGGGGACAGCCGTGATGCGGAGCCCGGCAGCAACTCGCTTTCCGAGATACTTCACCACGTAATTCGCCGTGCTGCCGCTCCCTAACCCGACAAGCATGCCATCCTGGATTTCATCGACCGCCCTTTTGGCTGCGAGTGCCTTTTCTGCTTCGAGGTCAGACACCTTTTCAATCCTCCATCCATTCCTTGGCTGTCCCGTTGCGCACTGCATGCTCCACGGGACGATGCCGAGCATCTGCCGGGAGTGACCAATCGCTCCTAGTCGCCTCGCCGTGTTGACCTGTTCGGAACCCACGCCTAGGTCTATGCGTCACGCATATATATAGCGTCGACTTGAGCGGCAATTTTCCTGCGAGCGGGCAGCGAGAGATACTCGTTCCCGGCGGAGATTTTTCGTCAACGGGAGGGAATGCGCATGACTGTCAGGGTTGCGATCAACGGTTTTGGGCGCATCGGCAGACTGACGTTGCGCTCGGTGGTCGAACTTCGCCGTCAAGATATCCAAGTCGTGGCGATCAACGATCTCGCACCGGTCAGCACCTTGGCTCACCTTCTTAAATACGACTCCGTCCACGGCCCCTTTCCAGGCGTAATCGACGTGGGCGCCGACTGGATCGATGTTGGCTACGGGAAAATCGCGGTCACCATGCAGCGCGACCCGGCGGACTTGCCTCATCAGAAGTGCGGCGTCGATATTGCAATGGAGTGCTCAGGCTTCTTCACTTCGAAAGACAAGGCCAGCGCACATCTCCGCGCCGGTGCGAAACGTGTACTCGTCTCAGCACCCAGCGAGGGAGCCGACAAGACAATCGTCTTCAAGGTCAATCATGCGACATTGACGCCCGAGGATGTAATCGTCTCGAACGGATCCTGCACGACCAACGTGCTCGCACCCGTGGCGAAAGTGTTGAACGATTTGTTCGGCATCGAGCGCGGCTACATGACGACGGTCCACGCCTATACCGGTGACCAACCGACGCTGGATGCCGTGCACACGGATCCTTATCGAGGGCGCGCAGCCGCTCTATCGATGATTCCGACATCGACGGGCGCGGCGAATGCAATCGGCCGCGTGTTGCCGGAGTTGAAGGGCAAGCTGCACGGATCCTCTATCCGTGTCCCCACACCCAATGTTTCGGTCATCGACCTAGCCGTATCCGCCATGCGCGACGTCACCGTGGAGGAGGTGAACGAAGCCATTCGTGTTGCCGCCGATGGATCAATGCAGGGTGTGCTCGCGGTCACAACCGAACCATTGGTGTCGATCGATCTGAGTCATCGGACCGAGTCGTCGATCGTCGCGCTGCCCCAGACCGACGTTGTCGATCGAAGACTGGTCCGGGTTCTCGCCTGGTATGACAACGAGTGGAGCTTTGCGACACGCATGGCCGATACCGCACTCGAGATGGCGAAATTCGGCAGCTGACTGCAACCGCGGAACTCCAAACCGAGCATTTGCGTGATCCTGGGCGCTGTTTGCGCCACCTAATCTGGCGCCCGTCAAACACCATGCTGGAGGGAGGTGACCACGCGTGTAGCGCGACGAAGCTCCGATCGAACTCGACAGCGGGTTATGACAGGTGTATGCGTGGCGCATATATCAAGCCGGGTGGCGACGATGCTGGACGAGCCTTCAGATCGATTGATCAACGTCTTTGGCGCCCTCGCTCAGGCGGTGTCTGATCGGGTGCGCATCGCCATAGCTGAGGCCTTTACCGCGGGTGGAGAAACCGCTGCTGCGCTGATTGCGATCGGCCACGAGCCGGGGATGTCGATTGATCAGATCAGCCGAATCCTTCGCCTCTCGCATGCCGGGACGGTTCGCGTTGTCGAGCGGCTGGATGATCAGGGCTTCGTAGGAAAGTCGCAGTCGCAAACTGACCGCCGCGTCGCCCGTATAACGCTGACGCGACGGGGACATGCCGAACGAACCAAACTCCTAAGCCTGAGAAATGCTGCGGTTGCCGGCTTTCTGGTCCAGATCTCTGCCGACGAGCGCGTAGTCTTGGAACGGATCGCCGACACCATTCTGACTTCCCTGTTGAATGATCCCCAAAGCGCGCTGTCGACGTGCCGCTTCTGCGATCAGGCACGGTGTCTTGGCTGCCCAATGGGCGCGCGGCGCTATTGAACCTTTCGTCTCTCCACCACCGACATAATCTTCATCGAGGAGCTTCAGATGCCGCTTCTGAACCGCTATCGCTTTCACGTTGCTGAAGAAAACCGCAGAGATCTGGCGCTGCTCAGATGGGCTCTCGTCCTGGTTTTTCTGTGGTTCGGCGGCATGAAGTTTACCATGTATGAGGCCGACGGGATCGCCCCGTTCATAGGAAACAGCCCGCTCATGAGCTGGCTCGGCATGTTCGGAACGCAGGGGCAGAGCTACTTTGTCGGGATCATCGAGCTCTCGACGGCTGCGGCGCTGACCGTCGGTGCATTTCGGCCCATCTTCTCAGCGCTGGGCGCCCTCATGTCGGTGTCCACGTACCTAATCACGCTAACCTTCTTCGTGACTACCCCGGGGGTTGCGGAGGCAAGCGCAGGAGGTTTCCCTGCCATATCGGCTGCACCGGGCCAGTTCCTGCTCAAGGACGCCGTTCTCCTCGCCGCGTCGCTTGTGCTGCTCTTCAATTCGGTTGAACGGCGAACCGCTCACTTGGCGTAACTCTATGCGTTGAAAGGCCGAGCTTGCGAACTGAGGATGACACATCGCGGTGATCGAAGGCTCTCATCTCCGAAGTCTAAGTGGGGCCTGGCAGCTCGATCGTGAGATCAGAGGTGCCGGCGCGCAGTTCCGCGGCAGGGCTGTCTTCGAGCCTGAAGCTGATGGCACTTTCAATTACCGAGAGTGCGGGACGCTTCTATTGCGAGACGGGCAGGAGCTGTCGTCCCACCGGAGCTACACCTATCGTCCCTCCGAGAGGGGGTTCACGGTCGCGTTCGCGGATGGGCCAACCCTGGGCAATGTCTTTGTGCGGCTTATTTTCGACGCCGTGGACGATCAACAGCTCGTAGCTGACGATGTCCACCGCTGCGGTGCCGACACATACGAGGTTCGCTATATTCTCGGGCGGCCGGGTGCATTCGAGACCATCATCGATGTGGTCGGCCCGGCAAAAGCCTATCGCCTGCTCAGCAGTTACGTTCGCTAAAGATCGATGCGCCCGCCCCGCGTCAGTCTGCGGCGTCCGACCAAGCCAATCAGAATCGTGGCGGTCATAGTAAGGACGGCCGCGAAGCCACCTGGTGACAGCGCGGGCACTGCTGACAGGATAAGACCATCATTCCCGCCGGGGATGAGAGAGATCCCAACCCCCATAAGAAAGCCGCCGATGAGGGTTCGAAGGAGATCAAGGACAGAAGGTTCCTGCAGGCCCATGTTGCCTTGCCCGGCAGAGGCGGCGAATGCGCCCATGACCGATGCAGCCACAGCCGGGAGTGCGACAACCCCGGTGCTCATGTCGCGGAGAAGAAGGCTGTGCTGCAGCAACTGAGCGAGCGTCCAGGACGGCGACAGTGCAAAAAGTGCCCCGCCGGTCGCTCCAAGGACCAACATCGATAATACCAGCGGCCATCTCCCCCTTGGTCGCGATGGCTCGCTGACCGCCAGGATGATCGACACCAGCGTCAGGATGATCAGAAAGCTCAAAAGGCAGACCGTACCCCACACGCTCGGCGCCGCGAGCAGGCTTGGCCACATTGCCCTACGATCGTGTCGCGCTTGGTCAATGAGCAGCATCCCGGCGGCGAGACCAAAGGGTAGAGCTAGAAGTCGTACCTCCCCATCCCCCAGACGAGCGAGCGATCCTAGCAGGCAGGTGTCGTTGACGAGAGCTCCCAAACCGAAGGCAACGGCACCCGCCAAGAGCGGAGCGTGGATACTCGATGCGGTGATTGATAGTCCATCTATCGCTGCAGCCCACGCGAGCGGCACGGCAACGAGACCTGCAGCTGCGGACGCTGAGACAAGCCCGACGAGGAGGCGAGGAGGCTGTCGTCTGACCAGCTCGTCAGCGGCGGCGACCAGGCACGTCCCTCCCTGGTTGGCGGCAAATCCGAAGCCGAAAGATAGCACGCACAGAGCGAAGTCGAGCCATGACTGCACCCTTGTTAAGCTCCGCCGTTCGGTCGGCGCTCAATCCAAGTTGGAAAGCCGCTCACCCGCTCAAGCGAAAAAGCGCCGGTCATGAGCTGGGGCCCGGGGATAGCATACTGCATGCGTCAGAGGTATATGCATGGCGCATAGACAACAATCCCATATCGCGGCTTATGCAGGGCGTGGCGGGTAGTTCCACCCGACGCGCGCGAGCTTGAGGACGACGTCTGCGTGGTCAGCTACCGTAGGGGCGGACGGAACGCCGCTACAAAGCTGCCGACGATAGCGGATCGACAAGCAATAAGAGCCATTGTATATGCGTGGCGCATATTAGTCGGGGCTTTCGATTGGCATCTCCTCGTTCCAAACGGATGCGATCTAGAATGCGTCGGGCAGGCCAAGACCTGTACCGCGAGGTGTCCGTGATCATGCGCCGGGCCGAGCTTCTACGGCGTATTCGTGCAGCCAGGCGGCAAGAGCCGGGCATGATGCAGTACTTGATGAAGCCTAGGTTTCTGATTGCTGAGAGCGCCAGCCGGGACCTAGCTCTACTGCGATGGGCGCTCGTCCTAGTATCGCTCTGGTCTGGCGCCATGAAGTTCACAGTGTATGACGCCAATAACATCGCCCCTCTGATTGCCGGAAGTCCGATCCTAAGCTGGCTGAGCATATTCGGGGTGCAGGGCGAGAGCAGCTTCATCGGTTTCATACAGCTTGCGACCGCATTCGCCCTAACGTAAGCGTGGCCTGAGGGCCGCCTTGCCCGTTTGGCCGTAGCCGGGATGCTTATCGTCTTTGACGAGGGCGCGGGCGGTGCGGGAAGTTTTCGGTTCTGAGACTGGTCGTACGAGCGCTCGTACGACTGGTCGTGTGGAGGTGGTCGGCCGGGTATCGGGCCGACGGAGCTGGTCGGACGCGGAGAAGCTGGAGATCCTGGCCGAGGCGTTCCGGCCGGGCGTGCGGGTCCGTGATGTCATCGCCCGGCGCGAGGTGTCGAGCAGCCTGATCTATACGTGGCGCAAGCAGGCGCGGCTGGGCAAGCTGGGCGGGGTCGCGCCTGCGCTGCCGGCATTCGCCGAGGTGCGCGTGGCCGATGTCGCCGCACCTGCGCCGCAGCCGGCGACATCCACGTCTGGCCTCATCTGCATCGAATTTCCGGGTGGCGTCCGAGTGAGCGTGGACGGGTCGGTGGACGCCGGCGCGCTGGCGCGAGTGTTGTCGGTGCTGCGTTGAGCCCCACGCCGTTGCCGACGCGGGTGTTCCTGGCGTGTGGCGTCACCGACATGCGCAAAGGGTTCGATGGCCTGGCGGTACTGGTGCAGCAGGTGCTGGCCCAGAACCCGCACTCGGGCGCGTTGTTCGCGTTCCGGGGCAAGCGGGGTCATCTGGTCAAGCTGCTGTGGTTCGATGGGCAAGGCCTGTGCCTGTTCTCCAAGCGGCTCGACCGGGGTCGGTTCGTCTGGCCGGTGACCGCGACGGGCACGGTGACGCTGACGCCGGCACAATTGTCGATGCTGCTGGAGGGCATCGACTGGCGTCGCCCAGAGCGGACGTTCACGCCGACGCTGGCGGGGTGAAAACGGCGGTTTTGCGACGCTTTTTCTCGCCCGTCGATGCGTGATCTGTTATGAAATGCGGGTGCTGGAAGCGCCTGTTTCCCCTGCTGATGCCACCGCGCGGATCGCCGCACTGGAGGCATCGCTCGCCCGGGCGAATGCCGCGCTCGCCGCCCGCGATCTGCTCATCGACA
>CAJYHD010000429.1 GCA_913773715.1 uncultured Sphingobium sp. | reverse complement strand
CGCCGACATGTCGGCGCGCTCGGCTGCCGAGGTCGAGCTATTGAGCCGACCTCGCAGCTCTTCGAGACCCTGGCGGCGGCTAGTCACGGCATCGCCGACATTGCCTGCAAGGCCGGTTGTGACCGCTGCTTCGCGCGAACCTTGTTCATAGGCAGCGCGTTGCTCGGCCGTCATCGTCTGCGACCCGCGCCCGAGAAGATCCTGATAGACGTCGTTCGCCTTGCCGCGCAGGCCGCCAACGACGTTGAGATCGCCACTGGTGTAGCCATCAAGGCTGCTGGATGACACATTGCTGGTGCGCAGCACGTCGTTCTTGAGCTGGTTCGCGACGTTGCCGATGTCGGTTGCCTTGTTGAGATCGCGGTACAGGGCTTTTGCCTCATCAAGCTGCTGCGCCCCTTGCTGGACGGCCTTTCGCGCTTCGTTGAGTTCCTCGAGTTGCCGTTTGAAAGCCGAGGGGTCGAACACGATCCCGCTCCCAAATTGCGCGTGTGCCGCACCAGCGGATAGGATCGCTGATCCTGATAGTGCGAGGGCGACGAGCTTCAATCTACGCATGTCCCTTCTCCTTCAGCTTGGACGACGACGTTGGTGGAATACGGGGAGCCAATTGGCGGGATCGGGGCCAAATTCGGCTGCGGCCTGCACGGCGATCGGTGTTGTTTCGGCGCGTCCCGACAGCACCGCCAGCTCATCATCAAGACCTGTCAGATTTAGCTCGACAACAACGCTGTCATGGCCCTGCTTCACGAGGAATTTGCGCGCTTCCGGCGACAACTCCTCGCGGATGAGCTGATATTCCGCGTCGGTGAGGGAAAACCCGTCGACATAGTCGCGGCGCGCACCCTTTGGATTGGGAAGCATCACCTGAGTCGCGACCTGTTCGAGGATCGAGTGGGCAATATCGCTCTTGAGCGCGTCCGCCGGCGACTGCGTGGCAAACACCATCATCGCGTTGCGCTTCCGGTATGTCTTTAGGCCATCCTGCGCGAAGCTTCGGAACGCATCGTCGCCAAGTGCCTTCCAGAACTCGTCGACGGCGATGATCGTGCGCTCGCCGGTCAGCAGCTTGTCGATGCGGTGGAACAGGTAGAGCATCAGCGGCGTGCGGACGACGGCGTTGTCGAGGAAGTCCGTCATATCGAACCCGATGAACCGGGCATCGAGCGTCATTTCGTCCGCCGCGTTATCGAACACCCACCCCATCGACCCGCGCGAGGTCCACTTCTCGAGCCGAGCGCCAATACCGCCTGCGTCCGCCATGCCGAGCATCGTGCGCAGCGCATCGAGCGAACGATCCTCTAGCGGAAGCCGCATCACTGCGGCGATCCCTTCATCAATCATCCGCTCTTCCTGAACAGTGATCGGGCGACTTTCAGCGCGAACGAGCTGGCGCACCCACAGCGAAAGCCAGGCCCGATCCTCCGGCTTGTTCTCGAGCGCCTTCAGCGGCGCGAAGCCGGTGGGCTTGCCGTTCTCGAGCGTCAGGTAGGTGCCGCCCGAAGCCAGCACGAAAATCTGCGCACCGCGATCCTTGTCGACGAAAATCTGACGCGCGCCCGTCTTCTCAGCCTGCGCCATCAGGAAATTGACGATGACCGTCTTGCCGCCCCCGGTCGGACCAACGATCAGCGTGTGGCCGATGTCGCGCTTGTGAAAACTGAAGAAGTAGGGGCTGCGCGCGCTCGTCTTCATCAGTGCGATCGCGTCCCCCCAATGGTTCCCCGTGGCGAGGCCGGCGGGATAGGTATGGAAGGGCGAGAACGCCGCGAAGTTCAGCGACGTGATCGGCGCCGGCCTCGCGCGCCACGCGAAATTTCCGACGAGCTGGCTCCAGTAAGCGGCTTCCAGCGCCGCCCCTTCCCGTGCCGCGACCATGCCGGTATCGGCCAGCGCAGCCCGCGCGATCGACATGTTTTCGCGCAGGCCCTTGAGGCTGTCGGAATAGACCGCGAGCGTGAAGTGGTGATCGCCCAGGACGAAGCGGTTGGACATGAGATCGTCCGCCGCGTCGACAAGATCGAGCATCTGGCTGACGGCCCGATCATCGGCGTTCTCCATCTGCTTTTTCCGCAGCCGAAACCGTTCCGATGCCGCGGCACGCCCGAGGAAGGTGAAGGATTGCGTTAGCACGAACGCGAAATCGACTGCCAGCAGCGATTGAAACTGCGTCGGGGTGGTGGACGCCGGATACTCCCGGATGCCAAAGATGCCCCCGAAGGCGCTGCGATCGGCATCGCGCACTTCCACCGTCTCGCCGCCGAAGACGACGCGCTGGCGATAGAGCGCGCTGCCGAGGTGTCCTCGGATGATCGGAACCCGGCGATGCCGTCCCGTCATCACCATTTCCGCGACTTCCATCGTCTCAGAAAACTTGAGGCCATTATGTCCGTAGATCGAGAGCCGACGCGGCGAGCAGCGATCCATCAGCTTCTCGAAATCGCGCGCCTTGTCCTCCAGTGCCTCCAGCAGGTCGGCGTCGATCGCATCGGCATCGGCTTCCGCCCTCGCCTTGTTTTTGAAGAGCTGCACCAGCTTGTCGGCACCGTGGACCGATGGGCGCAGCGCCAACGTCACGAAGAAGCGGTTGATGAACAACCGCTCCTTATTCATCCGCGCGAAGTAAGCGGCATCGAGATCCCGCGCGAAGTGAGACCGGAAATTGCCGCCGGGATATTGCTCAACCCGAGCGCGGACGAGATGCGTCCAGATCGACAAGCGATCGTCATGCAGGTTGCGCAGCATCCCATTGAGCTTCGCGTGCCAGTCATTCAGATCGCGCACGTCGGCCGTCTCGAACGCCCGGCCCTGCAGCTCGAACGTCAGTATGATCGCCCCGGAATCGAGCACCACCACCTCATCGGTGACGTGTCGCGCATAGGGCAGAAACTTGGTCGGCATCACTTCCTTGAGCGCGACCTTCATCGGCACCTGTT
The DNA here is from genome assembly GCA_913773715.1 of uncultured Sphingobium sp. The sequence goes on along the minus strand of CAJYHD010000429.1, from coordinate 2,542 downwards.
CCGAGAGGAGATTGGCCTTAGCCATTGCGACCAAACCCCTTGCGTTTGATGCCCTTCAAGGGGAGCGGCGTGTAGCTCGACCCGCCCCAAAAAACGCGGTTGCGGTTGGCCGCTTTGGTGCGGCCCCAGAGGAAGATGAGGCGGAAAGCGTTGACGTCGTGGCGCACCACAAGGCGCGAAATGCCAAACATCACCGCCGCGACGACGAGGCCGTAAATGGGGTTTGTCGTGCCTATCAGGGTAATCACCGAGGCGAGCAGGATCACCACCGCCGCCTCGATCGGGATGCCTGCGAACAGCGCAGGGCGTGTCACCGCCAGGAACAGCGTGTTGCGCGCCATCACTTCCCGTTCTTCCTCCACGCTACGCACTCCACACAAAACGGGTGTGACGGGACGCTTCGCGCACCCCGCCCACATACGGATCAGCCCTGAAGCTGATCGACGATCCACGGCGCTGAGAAGATGATCGCGATGCCGATGATGACCGTGACGAGCGCGCCCGTGTTGACGCGGCCCGTCAGCCACCCGAAGCCCGCCGCGATCAGCGCGAGGGTAGCAACGATGCGCAGGAGCCCGTTGCTCAGCAAGCCGAGGACGGCATTGCCAAAACTCTCAAGATTGGTCTGTGCGAACGCCGGCTCGGCGGTCAGCAGCGACGTCAGCGCTACCAGGCTCGCCATCGAAAGCGCCCGAGACGCTTTGCGCCGGCCCGGGGTCATCGCGTCGACCCGCTTGGTGACACGGGCTCGGAGGGCAAGCGCCGGCCCACCGAAAGATGCGAGATTCATCGGTTTTCTCCTTCTCCGGCGAGCCGCGCTCGCTCAAATTCCGCCCTCGCAAACACGTCCCACGATGGCGGTGGTGGTGGGACCGCCTGTGGCGGCCGTGACGCGGACGTGTTTTCCTCGACCAGCGCGGCGAGTTGCGCAGCCGCGCTCGGCGTTTCGTTGGGATCCGTGACGGTCATTGGTGCGCCGATCCGGACCGTCGCAGACTGGATGCCGTCGGAGACGCCGGCATTGCCGACTACGCGGCCGACATAGCCGTTCGAAAAGCCGCGCGACTGCGATCCCGTGTTGTACATCGACAGGGCAATGCGAAGCGCGCGCTGCGGGTGAAGTCCGGCGCGCACGCTATGATAGTTGTCCGAGAGAACCGCGCCGGCAGCGGCGATGTTCGTGCAAGGGTCGAATACATTGTCCCAGGTCAGACCCAGCGCCTTCATGTTGCGGGAATTGATCTGGCCGAGGCCAAGATCGACCGAGTGGCCCTTGGCGATGTGGTGACGAGCGAGCGCCACGGCTTGCTCACGGCTTGTCGGGACGATCTTGCGTCCAAGCCCGTTGACGTTGAGCGCCCATTCAAAGCCTTGGCTTTCGGTCTGGACGATCGCTGCGATCGTTGCAGGGGCTACATTCGGCGCGCATTGCGCTGCGAGACCCATGATGACCGCGGCGGGGAGCGTCATTACCGCTCCGATGCCTTCGACCCAAAAGGACTGCCCGGCTGCGCCGCACCTTCCAAATGGGATGTGTGTGCCGCCCCCTGCCCCCCATTGGCGGCATGACGAGCGAATATGACCCGATCCAGATTCCTAGCTCGCAGGGGGTCTTCGCAGCTCTCCGTCCTTGGGACGCGAACCGGGCCGGAGGCGAACGAAACCGTCATAAGGCGGCAGCCGCGAGCGATGTAAACAAGCGATAAGCCATGTTTTCACTCCACTGGTGAATAAGGCTAAGTCGCTATCGACGCGGGGGCTACCCCGAAAATCACATCCGTTGCTCGCTTTACCTCTCTTTGAGAACGGTTCGCAGATTGGTCCGATAAAGTTCAGAAACTAGTTGCGTCCTGTAATCCGGCATGAGGATGGACATGGATCACACCCTCATAGCCATAGCCCAAGACAATATGCCGAATAGCGGAAGAAGCCTTTTTATACAATCGGATACGCTTCTTGTCATAGAGGCCGACATGATAAAGTCCGGTGCCCCGCCAGCTCACTCGGACATTGATATGCCACTTGCCGGATTCGTGCTGACACACGTGAACGTCGGTCATCGTCCCGCCCGGCGGGCGTTGCGTGGTCAGCTCGCGTTCCAGTATGAGTTCTAATTCCATTGCCACCCTGCTAAAGCGATTTCATTGGTTTTCGCTGGCGCGCTTTGCCCCTGCGCTTTACCAACTATGCGTCCTGCAACGGAGGTGTCCATAGATGGCGCGACGTGAGACAGCTTCGATCGAAGACCAGGCCAACCGCATCGTCCGTCAACTCGGCGGAAAGTGGCAAGGTGATTTCGCCATGTGCCGTTGTCCGGCACATGCAGACGGGAAGGCCAGCCTGTCGATCCGTGTCGGCGAGCGCGCCGTTCTCTTCCATTGTTTTGCAGGTTGCACGGCCGACGCGATCATGTCGGCGTTAAGGACAGGCAAGGTCCTCGCGCCGGCCAATCACGACCCAGGGCAGCGTCAGGAGAGCAAGACGAACCTTAATAAGCTCGCGCTCGCGGTCTGGCGTCACGCCGAACCCTTCGCGGGTACAC
>CAJYHD010000428.1 GCA_913773715.1 uncultured Sphingobium sp. | reverse complement strand
GTGGCGGCACCGGTGGGCGCGCGCAGATAAAGCGGCGCGAAGATGCTTTCCTGCCGCAGATCCAGTCGTCCTTGCCGGGCCAGTTCCAGCGCCGCGACGAAGCTGCTCGCCAACGCCGACTTCGTTTTTGGTTCTTCGAGGTCGTCCGGCAGGAAGGATTCGAGCCGCGTCCAGTCGATCGCCGCGCCGACAAGCGCGCCGACCCGCTGGATCGCTTCGTCCAGCGTCATTACCGGGCGCGCCTTGATCGTGTGGACCACCGGCTTGGTGCGCGAGCGGATCTGCCCGTAGGTCTGGATGAGATCATAGAGGCTGGCGCGCCACTGCGTCTTGCGCACCAACGCCAGACCTTCGGGATTACGGCGCAGGAAGACATCGCGACCGATCCGGTCGCGCGCCATCAGCCTTGCTCCGGCCTCGCGCATCGCATGCAGGCGCTGAAGCCGCAATTGGAGCCGAAGGGCGAGTTCCTGCGGATCGGGGTCGGGTTGTTCCTGCTTGGGCAGCAGGAGCGATGATTTGAGGTAGGCGAGCCAGGCCGCCATCACGAGATAGTCGGCGGCCAGTTCCAGCCGCAACTGCCGTGCCCCTTCGATGAAGGCGAGATATTGTTCGGTCAGCGCGAGAATCGAGATTTCGCGCAGGTCGACCTTCTGGTTGCGCGCGAGCGTCAGCAACAGGTCGAGCGGCCCCTCCCAGCTTTCGAAGCTGACGGTGAGCGTTTCGGCGAGGGATGGCGCAGGCGTTGCGGTAGGAAAGATGTCGTCGTCCATTCAGTCCTCCTCGGCATAGGGAGGGGAGGATCGGCGCAGTGCCGTCCTCATGCGGGCACCAGCCCAAGCAAGATATCCCGCCTGGCGATCAACTGCTCGAAGTCGCCTTCGACCTTCCGGTTTACGCTTGCCATCGCTCGGTCAAGCCGCGAACGGGACACCTCGCTAATGTCGGGCAGCGCCGTCGCGATACCGACCATGTCATCCATCCGCCCCCAGCAGTTGAGCGCCAGATCGCATCCCGCTGCCACCGTCTCCGACGCGAGTTCCGGGATGCTGCCATTCAGCGCCTTCATGTCGAGATCGTCAGACATCAGCAGCCCGTCGAAACCGATATCGCCGCGAATGATATCGCGGATGATCGTGGGAGACAGACTGGCGGGTTTTTCAGCATCCCATGCCGTGTAGAGCACGTGGCTGGTCATCCCGATCGGCGCGGTGCGCAGTGTGCGGAACGGCGTGAGGTCGCTTTCCAGCGTGGCCACGTTGGCCGTCACCACCGGCAGCTCCAGATGGCTGTCGACCAGCGCGCGGCCATGGCCCGGCATATGCTTGACGATGCCGACCACGCCGCCGAGCGCCAGCCCCTCCAGCGTGGCGCGCCCCAGCGCCGCGACGCGCATCGGCTCGGCGCCAAGCGTGCGGTCGCCCATGATGTCGCTCGCCCCCTCCTGCCGCACATCGAGCAGGGGTAGCGCATCAACCGTGATGCCCGCTTCCGTCAGCATCAGCGCCAGCGCATGGGCATTGGCGCGCGCCGCCGCGATCGCGCTGGACGGGGCGATCTCGTACAAGCGGTCGAACGCCGCGCCGGCGGGGAAGGCCGGCCACACCGGCGGCTGCATCCGCGCGACGCGCCCGCCCTCCTGATCGATCATGATGAGCAGGTCGTCGCGGCCATGCAGCGACCGCAGATCATCCGTCAGGGCGCGCAATTGCGCGCGATCGACGATGTTCCGCTTGAAGAGGATGTAGCCCGCAGGCTCCGCATCGGCGAAGAAGGCACGCTCGTCGGCGCTTAGTTCCGCGCCGGACAATCCGAATATGACTGGCTTCATGACAGCGATGGTAGCGGCTTCGTCGCCCGCTGCGAAGAGCGAACGTCAGCCGACGACCAGACAGCTTTCACCCGCAACCTTTAGCTTGCCGCAGATCATGCGCGCCTGTGCGCCTGCCGCCGCGCGCAGCCGATAGACGGTGCCGCCGCCGACCTCCGCCGGTTCGATTGTCATGGCGAGTGGCGCGAGATAGGCGTAGCGCTTGGAAAGCTTCTTCCACCCGTCCTTGGCGACCGCTTCGCTGCCATAAGCGCCGAGCTGGATCATCGCACCGCCGGTCGAGGAAGCCTTGGGGGCTGCTGCTTGGACATTTGTTTCATCAGTAACCTTTGCCGTCACGCTCTGTCCGGGCTTGCCGGGGCCAGCCGAGGTGGCGGGTCGCGGCGCGGTCTTGGCGATCGGCGCTTCGGGCACGCGGCTGGGATCGATGCGACCATCGCGTGCGACGCCTTCGCTCGCGGCGAAGCTGGCGTCGCCCTCCCCGTCAAATTTCTTGGCGTCGGCTTCGTTAGCGGGCAGCTTGTAAGGACCGGGCGAGGCGATCAGCTCGCCCTCCCCGCCGCCAAGGCCGCCGCCGCGCTTCTGCATCAGCCACACGCCGCCGACGACCGCGCCCACAAGCAACAGGGCAAGCAGCACGAGGCCGAGCAAGCGCAACGGCGATACGCCGCGCCCCTGATCCTCATCGATGGCGGGTTCCAGCCAGGGCAGCCGATCCTCATCGTCCAGCCCCAGACCACCCCGCGCATATTCGCTCATTCGTCTCGCCCCGTACTAAAATCGGCTCACTGCATCTCGGTCAGTGCAGCCACACCCATCAGGGCAAGGCCGTTACGGATAATCTGCCCGATTCCTTGCGCGAGGAAAAGGCGCGAGGCGGTGATGGCCGGATCGTCGGCCAAGATGACGCGCGCGCGCGGATCGTCGTTGCCCGCATTCCACCAGCCATGGAACGCCGATGCCAAGTCGTTGAGATAGAAGGCAACTCTGTGCGGTTCGCGTGCCTGCGCGGCGCCATCCACCACACGCGGAAACTGCGCGGCGAGCTTCACCAGCGCGAGCTCCGCCGTCCCAAGCAGGGACAGGTCGGGCGCGGGAAGATCGATCCCGGCCTCCTGCGCGCGGCGTCCGAGCGAGGAAATGCGCGCATGGGCGTACTGAACATAAAAGACCGGATTGTCCTTCGACGCCTCCACAACCTTGGCGAAATCGAAGTCCATCTGCGCGTCGGCCTTGCGCGTCAGCATGGTGAAGCGGACGACATCCTTGCCGACTTCGCGCACCACATCGGCCAGCGTCACGAAATTGCCCGCACGCTTGGACATCTTCACCGGCTCGCCATCGCGCAGCAGGCGGACCATCTGGATGAGCTTGACGTCGAACCGTGCCTTGCCCTCGGTCAGCGCGGCGACAGCGGCCTGGATGCGCTTGACGGTTCCGGCATGGTCCGCACCCCAGATGTCGATCAGCTGATCGGCGGACTGCGCCTTCTGGAAATGATAGGCCATGTCCGCACCGAAATAGGTCCAGCTGCCGTTGGACTTCTTGATCGGGCGATCCTGATCGTCGCCGAACTTGGTCGAGCGGAACAGCGGCAGTTCGACCGGCTCCCAATCGTCGGGCAATTCGCCCTTGGGCGCTTCGAGCATGCCGTCATAGACAAGGTCGTGCGCGCGCAGCCAGGCTTCCGCCTCGTCCGGCTTGCCCGCTGACTGCAATTCCGCTTCGGACGAGAAGATGTCGTGATGGATGCCGAGCAGCGCGAGATCGTCGCGGATCATGTCCATCATCCTGGCGACGGCAAAGGTGCGGAAGGTGACGAGCCAATCGCTTTCAGGCGCACCGACGAAGCGGTCGCCATATTCGGCGGCCAGCGCCTGCCCCACCGGCACCAGATAGTCGCCGGGATAAAGCCCCTCGGGGATCGCGCCGACATCTTCGCCCAGCGCCTCGCGGTAACGCAGATGGGCAGAGCGGGCGAGGACGTCCACCTGCCCGCCCGCGTCGTTGATATAATATTCGCGAATGACCTTGTGGCCTGCATATTCGAGCAGCGTCGCGAGCGCATCGCCCACCACCGCGCCCCGGCAATGCCCCATGTGCATGGGACCGGTGGGATTGGCGGAGACATATTCGACGTTGACGGTAACGCCCTGCCCCGTGTCGGCGCGGCCATAGTCGTCGGCATCGGCATGGATGGCAGCGAGTTCGGCGCGCCATGTCGCGTCGGTCAGCGTCATGTTGATGAAGCCCGGCCCGGCGATCGCCGCGCTTTCCACTTCATCGAGCGCCTGGAGCTTGCCGACGATCGCCTCGGCCAGCGCACGCGGATTGGTGCCGGCAGGCTTTGCGAGCACCATGGCGGCATTGGTGGCGAGATCACCATGGGTGACATCGCGAGGTGGCTCGACCGTCACGGGCTTGCGGTTGAGGCCGAGGGGAATAGTCCCTTCGGCTTCCAGCGC
>CAJYHD010000427.1 GCA_913773715.1 uncultured Sphingobium sp. | reverse complement strand
GCTTCCATGCGACGGAGATCCTCATGTTTGAAACACCCCCTTCGACCCTATTCGACGAGATCCAGCTTCGTACATTCCGTGAGCTGCACCCCAAACCGGCGGCCTTTGCCGAAGGGGAACAAACAGAAGGTTGGGAGCCGATCGCCTGGTACGCCGGCGGCCCTGCCTCTCGCCCGTCGATTGACAAAATCCAGATTTCAGGAGCGATCAATCGCACGCGTCTGATCGCCATGCAGGCCGATCCCGAAATCTGCACTCTCGAACTGTGCGTCGCGATCCTCGCCTGGGGCGGCATGAACCGCGGCAACCGCGACCATCTGTTCCGCCAACCCGTGGACGCTTGGATCGAAGTCGCCTCGGCAATCCGGGCTGGCGAGCTGTCGCGATCGCAGGCTTTCGACGCCTTCGCCAAGCTGTACCATCGAAAGGTGATCAAGGGCATGAAGCCGGCCTACTTCACCAAACTGATCTACTTCCTGATGCCACGCGGTGGCGCGCCCATCGGCTACATCATGGACCAGTGGCTTGGCTGCTCGATGAACCTGCTGTGCGGTCAGGAGATCGTGAAGATGGATCACCAACTTAGCTGGCAGCAGAAGAGAGGTCTGGAGCAGCCAGAGCGAAGCCTGTCATCGAGTGTCAGTGCCTGGAACACAGGGCGGGATTACCAGCACTTCTGCAACGCCATTGAAGCACTGGCGCTCATCATGGGACCGGAATGGACCCCGGAAACGACCGAGCTGACTCTGATGTCACATGGCGGCCATCAGCCGGGCGCCTGGCGCGCCCACGTCAAGAACGAACGACTCACTCGCTTCTGAGATCGAGATTCACGGCTCGGCCACTCGGTGCACGACCGGTCCTGTCGTACGCTCGGCTTCTAGCAATCAAACCGACATCGCCGGAGACCTGATTCCCTTGCGCCTCTACTACGACCAGCTTCTCCATTCCCCGTCAGACCTCGTCACGTTCCTCGGCTGCGCGCACGCGGTCACGCTCAATCACCTGCGGCTGCTTGACCCCGGCGCCCTGCCTGAGCGTGCCGAGGACGACGCGATGGCGAAGCTGGTGCAGCAATCCGGGTTGGCGCACGAGGATGCCTATCGTGCGCGTCTGGAGGCACAAGGCGGCCTGGTCGAGATCGCCACGACCGGCTCGCTGCGCAGCCGTGCGCAAGACACCGCGCGAGCGATGCGCGACGGGGCAAGCGTGATCTTCCAGGCCGCGTTCCTCGATGCGCCGTGGCACGGCTTCGCCGACTTCCTGCGCCGCGTGGAGGAGCCGTCGGACCTTGGCGCCTGGTCTTACGAGCCGGTCGATACCAAGCTAGCCAGGTCCGTGAAGCCGGCCTACATCGTCCAGCTCGGGCTCTATGCCGAGATGATGGCTGCGGTGCAGGGCACGCGGCCGCGCCGGGTCCATGTCGCCTTGGGCAGCGGCACGGAAGAGAGCTTCCGTCTCGCCGAGTTCGCGCACACGCTCGAAGCCGCCAAAGCGCGCTATCTCGACTTCATCGCCGATGGCGCGCCGACGTCCAAGCCTGAGCCTTGCGCCGCCTGCGCGCTGTGTGGCTGGCGCGAGCATTGCGATGCGCAGCTCGATGCGGCCGACCACCTCAGCCGCGTGGCCGGGCTGGGCAAGCCGCAGCGCCGCAAGCTGGAAGACGCCGGGCTGGCCACCCTTGCCGCGCTGGCCACCGCGCCCGAGGACACCCGGGTTGCGCGCATGGCGCCCGCCACCTTTGCCAAGCTGCGCGCGCAGGCGGCCCTGCAGCTCGCCCGGCGCGAGGGCGGCGAGCCCGTCGTGGTCACGCTGCCGCCCGAACCGGCCCGCGGCTTCGCGCTGCTCCCGCCGCCCCACCCGGCCGACCTGTTCTTCGACCTGGAGGGCGATCCGCTGACCGAGGGCGGCCTCGATTACCTCTGGGGCGTCCACTATGTCGCCGATGGCGCCCCGGTGTTCCGCTTCCGGTGGGGCCACGACCGTGAGGCTGAGCAGGTCGCCTTCGAGAGCACCGTCGACTGGATGGTCGACCACCTCGCCGCGAACCCGGGCGCACACATCTACCACTACGCGCCTTACGAAGTCACCGCGTTGCGCCGCCTCTCGACCCTGCACGCGAGCCGCGAGGACGTGATCGACACGCTCCTGCGCGAACGGCGCCTGGTCGACCTCTACGGCGTGTTGCGCCAGTCGATCCGCACCAGCGAGCCGAACCTGTCGCTCAAGACCATGGAAGTGTTCTTCGCCGCCAAGCGCGACCAGGCGGTGACCAATGCCGGTGACTCGATCATCGAGTACAAGTCCTGGCAGGACACCGGCGAGCAGCGCGTGCTCGACGACATTCTCGAGTACAACAAGGTCGACTGCGAGAACACCGAGGCACTGCGCGACTGGCTCGTCTCGCTGCGCATGGATGACCTGCCCTGGCGCGAGGTCGGCGCCCCAGTCGCCGTGCCCGACGAGAAGGCCGAGGAGCGCCTGGCCGCCGAAGAGGCCGCCGCCGCGCTGATGGCCGCGATCGCCGCCGGCCCCACTCCGCCCAGCGAGCGCGGCCGTGCGCTTGTCGGTCATCTCACCGGCTTCCACCGCCGTGCCGACAAGCCGGCGTTCTGGGCCATGTTCGACCGCTGCGAGCGCGAGCTGGAAGAACTTGCCGATGACGGCGACTGCATCGGCGGTATCGCTCCCCTGCCCGACGAGGAAGGCATCTGGCAATGGAAGGACAAACGCAGCACGGTGGCGCGCTACCGCTTCGAACCGCAGGACACCAAGCTGCGCGCTGGCTCCGCCGTGCTCCATGCGCCCACGCTGGCCAAGCTGGGCAAGATCGACAGCATCGACACAAGTGCCGGCACGCTGACCCTGAAGCGCCAGCTCAAGCCGGGCGATGCGTTTCCGCCTAACGGATCGCTGATCCCGGAGCCCACCGTCAACAATCGTCCGCTGGTCGCCGCCGTGCGGCGCGTAGCCGAACATTGGGCGAACGGCGGTGAGAGCTATCGCGCCCTCGTTGACCTCATCGAGCGCACCCCTCCGCGCCTGCATGACTGGGCCGGTGGTCCGATGGTGCGGCCGGGCGGGAGCCTAGTCGAAGCCGCCACTTTGCGCTGCCTGGCGCTCGACGACAGCGCGTTGTTCATCCAGGGGCCTCCGGGCACCGGCAAGACCTACACCAGCGCCCATGTCATCGTCGCGCTGATGGCGGCGGGCAAGAAAGTCGGCGTCTCCAGCAACAGCCACAAGGCGGTCAACAACCTCCTGCGCAAGGTCGAGCAAATCGCCAGCGAGCAGGGCGTCACCTTCTGCGGCGTGAAGAAGGCGAGCAAGACCGATACCGGCAGCTACCTGCACGGCGAAACCATCATCGACGTCGATAGCAACGGCGATGTGCTCGACTACGCCCCGGACCTGATCGGCGGCACCGCTTGGCTCTTCGCCGACGAGGCACTGGACCAGGCGCTCGAGTACCTGTTCGTGGACGAAGCCGGGCAAGTCTCGCTCGGCCACCTCGTCGCGATGGGTGCGGCGGCGCGCAACATCGTACTGGTGGGAGACCAGATGCAGCTGGGCCAGCCCATCCAGGGCTCCCACCCGGGCGAGAGCGGTCTCTCCGCGCTCGACTACCTGCTGGAAGGCGAGGCGACGATCGCGCCCGACCGCGGCATCCTTCTGGACACCAGCTGGCG
>CAJYHD010000426.1 GCA_913773715.1 uncultured Sphingobium sp. | reverse complement strand
GGGCTGGTGAAGGCGATGTCCACCAGACGCGACAGGCGGGTCGGATTGACCGCCAGGTTCTTGAGCAGGATCTCGCCGGCCACCTTTTGCCGTTCGGCGCGACCGGCCGGCGGATAGCGGTTGTTGGTCAGCTGGAAGGCCGGCGTATTCTCCTTGACGCCGAAGCGTTCGAAGAATTTGGGATCGTCGACCAGGCGGAGCTGATTGGCGACGCGTTCGGCCAGCGCGCGCGAGCGCAGCAAGCCATATTGGGTCTGGTAGAATTCCTGGTCAATCGTGCTCGTTTCGCGCTCAACCCCCTGGAAGTTGGTAATTTGGTTGGATTCGCGCGATATCTCAATGGTCGAGGTCGCCGTGTATTTCGGCGTCATCAACAAGGTCGCGATCAATCCGATCAGCAGGCAGGTGACCGCCGCGCCGAGGATCACATAGCGCCAGCGCGTCGCGATACGTAGATACTGGCGCACCATCGGCATGCGTTCTGCATCCGGGAGGCGCGCGGCTGTGGCAGGCGTTCCGCCGGCGGGGAAGGTCGGGGCAACGGTCATGGATTGGATACGCCTTACTGCAGCAGCGCGATGAGCGGCGCGGCAATGATCGGGGAGAGCGACACGACGTCACGGAACAGGCGGCGCTGTGGTGAATCGCCAACGATGATGATGTCGTTGGCGTAGATCGCCGGATCGTCATAAGCACCGCGGCGGATCGCGGCGACATTATAGAGGCCCGCCATCTTGTGGCCGTCGACGGTGCGCAGAATCACGACATCCTCCTGCCTTGCGAATTCGGACAATCCCTTGGCTGAGGCGATGGCGCGCAATAGCGTCATCTGGTTGGTGACGGGATAGAGACCAGGTTCGACCACCTGACCGTCGATTGTCACTACTTGGCTGACCGAACTCTGGATGTTGACGGTCACTTCGGGGTCGCGGACGTAATGCGCGCGTAGCGCCGTGGTGATCGCGCGGCTGAGTTCGCTGGCGGTGCGGCCGCGGGCGTCGATCGTGCCAGCAAGTGGCATGGCGATGCGGCCACTCGCGTCGACCTGCAGCTCACGGGTGAGCTCGGGAACGTTGAACACATCGACTTGGATGGTGTCGAGCGGACCAATCAGAGCCGGGCGATCGGCCGCGGTCAGGTCGGTGCGATTAGGCGGGGGCAACGTCTTGCTATCTTGAACCACGGTCAGGCGCGGTGTAGAGGCAAGCGGTTTCTCATGCGCGCATGCCGCCAAGACAAGGGCAATCGGCAAGACAAAGCAAATTTTTCGCATGGATTTCGAATGTTCCGGATGAGGACGTGAGATCATACGACCCCGGAGGACTGAGGTAAAGTTTCGTCTTTAGTGCCTTGGTGGGGACTAGTCTGTCCGCCCAACCAAACGGCTGCGATCGTCATCACGGCCATAATGATTGGGGTTCGAGCCGGATAGTAGACGATACTGGCCAGCAAGACAAGGAGGAGCATGGCCGAGCCCAGTCGGGCAAGGGTGCCCTCCCGATCTCCCACGCTGCGCCAGGCCCGCAGGCTCGCCATCAGCCACCAAGTGATCGCAGCCAGCAGCGTGATTACTCCCACGACCCCGGTATCGAGCACAATCTCGAGAAAATCGTTATGCGCGTGATTGAAATAAGTAGGCTTCAGCAGTGTAAATGGTTCGTGCATTCGGAACAACGGATCGAATCCACCGAGGCCAGCACCAACCGGAAAGTATTCGTGGATCATACGGAGCACAACGGGCAGACCCTTGCTGCGCATGTCATGCACATCAACGGTCATCGCACGGTCAATCGACATCGAACGATCGTTTGCGACGCTGAGTGCGACGGCGAGCGCGACCAAGGCGATTGTGCCAACAATAAGGGCCGGAAATACCCAGCGCGGATAGCGTGTGAGCGTTCGGCGCAAGGGCCGCCAAGCAAACAGTAGTGCGAGGCCCAGCGCGATCATGCCGAGCGCCGTGCCAGCGCGCGATCCGCTGGCCAAGATGGTAAGGGTGAAGACGAGGATTAGCCCCAATACGACGGGTGCCCGCCAGCCGGACTGCCGACCATCCCAAAATGCCCATGCCGGCGCAAGCACACAGCCGATAGCCAGAAGTAGCGCGAAGTGGTTGTGATTGGCAAAGTTGCCGCTGATCTCACCAACTCCGTTGAGTAGCGGATTATTGGAGGCCCCGCCCGAAAATTGCAACAGGCCCGCCAATGCAGAGACCAGAACAAAGCCGAGTAGTGTCTTGATGAGCAGCGAATCCTCACGCCGATGGATTCTAGCCATCAGGCACAGTACGGTAAATGGTACGATCAGTGAGAGCAGCGCGTTAAGCGTCATTGATGGCACGATCGCGAGCGGGCGCCAGGGTTGCGGTTCGCCGGCCAAACGCGCTGCGGTTAGAAAGGGCGCACGTCCGGGCAAGGTTGTCCAGACCACTGGTGGTAGTGGTACAAGCTGAAGCAGTGCGATCAGCCCGGAGGCGATCAGCACAATCATGGCGGGGCGAGTACGGGTGTCGAATACCAGCGGCCCTGTTAGGCAGAACAGCACGAGACACAGGGTGGAGATCGCGCGCACGACCGCCTGCCCAGGTACGTTGGCTCGTGAGCCCCCCCCCGCAATCCAAAGCGTGACAAGCAAAATCAGTAGCAGCACCATCGCCCACGAAGGCTTGGCGCGTCCTACAGTGAGGCGATGCATGTGCATAGCGACCCGGTAGACGATCGAAGCCGGTTTGGAAACTCGCCAGCGAGCGAGTTTCGCCAGCAATCGTTTGGAATTTTTCGGGAGAAGTGGAGAATTTCCTTAAAACGGGAGGAAAACCAGCTGACGAAGCGGCAACGATTCACCTGGCCCACATCCTTCCAATTGCTTGGGAATGATGTGCTATTAAAGCTCGGGACCAAGATCCCGGTGGGCCCGCTTCAGCGTTTGACCGCGCCTGTAATGGCCGTTTTGCCAAGACACGACGAGCATACGGCACATGACATTCACCGGTCAGATGCACGTCATGTGGCCTCGACAAGTCCAGCTTCGCCGCGGCATTTCCGAAAAGATACCAATGGTCTATGTGCATGACATGCGCAACCGTTCACAAACTGCCCGGACGATCACGCTCGTGATGGTCGCACTGAGCGCAATATTCTGGATCAGCACCGCCACGGCCACTGTTTGCATCGGTCCCACCGCGGGCGCGAGCAGCAGCGTGGCACAGAAGCCGGCAAGGCCGATCCCTCCGCCCACGATCCACCAGTGCTCGCGGTGAAAGGCCGCGACTGCCATGCCAAACGGGGCGGCGATGCAGGTGACGAGCGCGCTGGCGAACAGCGGTACGGCGATGCCGGCCGGGATGGTCAGCGTCCTCCAGTGAAGCATGCCGAGGACGACGATGCCGACGACCGCGAGCGGGATGTAAACAAGTGCGAACAGCGCAGATAGCTTCGCATTCTGACGGATCACGCCGATCACCTGTGGCATATCGTCCGCAGCCACCGCCTTGATGAGCCGCGGCGCAAAGGCGATCGCCAGCCCGTGCAGGAAGACGGAGATCGCCGAGGACAGCTTGCGGACCACCTCGAACGTCGCAACTCGCTGGGGCACACCGAGCCACGTCAGCGCCAGTGTCGGCAGGGTTTCGCTCGCCGCACTCACCATGCCGCTGGCGAGAAAGGTACGGCTTTCCACCCACAAGGTGCGTAGATGTTGCTGGCGCATCGTCGCAAGGCCGCTCGAAATACGCCCACCGCGCATCAGGATCGAAGTGAGCGCAGGCAGCAGATAGCAGGCCCCCATGATCGCGGTGATCGCAGGCCAAGGTAGGAGCAGGTGCAGCAGCGCCGCTGCTGCAAAGGCGAGCGTGACGAGGAACGGCGGCAGGATATAGAAGAAGAGGACTGACAGGACCTGCCGCTCGGCCGCGACCTGGCGCACCTCCTCCAACCGGCAGATCGTCAGAGCAAAGACGACGAAGAGGAACAGTGCTGCGCTGATCGGCGCTACGGCCCCAATTAGCAGGAGGATTGCGAGAGCAGGTACGAGAAGTGCCATAAAGGCGAGCACGATGTGCGAGGCGGCGATCTGCGGCCGCTCAGGGAGCAGCAGCGCGCGCATATAGCCTTGACTCGCATATTGGGCGAGCGGTCCGACGATGAGTAGGCCCATCGCAAACACGCTCGCGCCGAGACCATATTGCCGGGGGTCGAGTGCGACGGCCGCGGCGAGCGGCGGAAAGAAACCGATGCCTCCAGCGATCAGGCGGACGAATAATAGCAGCGACAGCTTCATGCCGGCACATCTTCGTGGAGTGGCGCCAGCATCTCCTCGACGACATGCGCCCAGGTTCGTGGTCGGTCGACGTCTCCCCTGCCCTGCTTCAGAGCAGCGTTGACAGCGCGCACGATCGAGTCCGCATCGCCCACCGTATAGCCGAACCGCGACATCCGCCCGCCCTGTGCGAAGGTCGGGCAGACTGCAGGTACGCCCGCCGCCTCGAACTGCATCAGCTTCATTGAGGTGTCGACCAGATAAGCCGCGTCCAACGCGGAGTGATAGGGTGCGATTCCGATATCGGCATGCCGAATGTACGGAATGGTGTCGCCGAACCCCATTTCCGCGATCCAGTGAAGATTGGGATGATGCGGCCCCAGCGCGCTGCCGTCGTGTCCCGACCCGATGACGTGGAAATCGACGTGCGGAAACGCACGCGCCGCGACATCGAAGACAGCTGGATCGAACAACATAGACCCCACCGACACCGCGGCCGGGTGCCGCGTATAGGGATCGACGAGGTTTCCGGCGAAGAAGCTTTCGTCGAGACCGTGCGGGATGATTCGCTGGCGGCGGATACAAGCATGATCCCGCGCCATGCGGGCCGAGGGCAGGCGGACGTAAGCGATACGCGGCGCCGATCTGCACAAGGCCCGGTCGTAGAAGCGCGCCATGCCGATCGTCGCCAACGTGTCCGATGCGCTGTAAATGATCACCGCCTGCGGGTTGTGGCGGGCAATCTCGTCGATCAGCGCGACCGAGC
>CAJYHD010000425.1 GCA_913773715.1 uncultured Sphingobium sp. | reverse complement strand
CAGACGTGTGCTCTTCCGATCTGTCAGGAAGGCCTCGCCCGAGATGCGGCCGGTCACCTGCGCGGCGGGGGCGTGGGCACGGGCGATGGCGGTGATCCGCTCGACCAGGGCCCCGCCGTTTTGCTCGTCGTTGAAGCGGATCGACAGGCGGGCCTGCGCCGCGCCGGGAATGACGTTGGTGGCGGGGTTGCCGACATGCAGGTCGGTAATTTCGATATTGGACGGCTGGAACCAGGCATTGCCGGTGTCGAGCGTGATTCCCTCGATCTCCGCCAGCATTGCGATCAATGGGGTGATCGGATTGTCGGCCAGGTGCGGATAGGCGACATGCCCCTGTCGCCCCGGCACGGTGATCCAGATATTGATAGAGCCACGCCGCCCGATCTTCATCATGTCGCCCAGCCGGTGGGCGGAGGTCGGCTCACCCACCAGGCAGAGGTCGGGGGCGACGCCAAGTTCGGCCGTCCGATCGATCAGCGCGCGGGTGCCGTAAATGGCGGGGCCTTCCTCGTCGCCCGTGATGATGAGCGAGAGGGGAATGCCCGGTTCGGCGGGAATGGCAGCGACGAAGGCGGCGACCGCACCCTTCATGTCCACCGCGCCACGTCCGAAAAGCAGCCCGTCACGCACCTCGCCGGAGAAGGGAGATCCCTGCCAGCCGTCGCCTGCGGGCACCACATCGACATGGCCCGCAAAGGCCAGGTGCGTGCCGGTGCCGCCGCGCGTGGCGAGTAGATTCTCGACCGGGCCATCGGGTTCCTCGCCGACCGTGAAGCGATCCACGGCAAAGCCCAAGGGCACCAGCGCGGCCTCCAGCACATCGAACACGGAGCCACGCGCGGGCGTGACGCTGTCGGCCTGGATCAGAGCCTGGGCGAGGGAGAGGGCGTCGGTCATGGTGCGCGGCATAGGCAGCACACGCGCGAACGGCAATCATGCGATTGATGACGGTTACGGAGCCGATGCGCCCCGACATCGTTCCTGCACCCGAATGACAGGAGCGATATGATGAACGACCCCGATCCCAACGGCCGCAAGGCCGGGAAGCGGCTGCTGCTCTGGCTACTGATCGCGCTCGGGATTGCCGGGGTGCTGGTCTATACCTTCGCGTCGCGCGTGGCCGAACCGGCGGGTGAGCAGCGGGCGCCGCTCAACGACGTACCGCCAGCCGCAAGGTAGGCGGGTCTGGGGGAGGGGCGTGGCCTTCGACTTCGCTCAGGCTGAACGGAACGAAGTATAGGTGGCCTGCTCCCTGACCCCGTTCAGCCTGAGCGAAGTCGAAGGCCAAGAGCAGCCCTCACCCCACCGGCTGTTCGAACCGCTCGATCACCCATTCCTCTTCCTGTGCGGCGGCGATCCAGTCCTGCATGAAGGGATGGCGCAGCACCGCGTCCATATACGGCACGGCGAAGCGGGCCACGGGCAACTGATAGGTGACAATTCGCGTCACCACCGGCGCGAACATGATATCGGCCGCGCCGAATGCGCCGAACAGGAAATCCCCGCCACCGCCGAATCGTGCCCGCGCCTGCGCCCAAAGTTCCATCAGCCGCTTCAGGTCGACGATCACGTCATCGTCCGGCGTCTGGGCGGGATAGACCTGGCGGATGTTCATGCTGTGCTTGCGGCGCAGTGCCACGAAGCTGGAATGCATCTCAGCCGCCATCGACCGGGCCATGGCCCGCGCGGCGTCGTCTTCGGGCCAGAAGCGATCGCGCCCGACCTTGTCGGCGAGGAAGTCGATGATCGCCAGGCTGTCCCAGACCACGGCCTCGCCGTCCCACAGGATCGGGACCTTGCCCGAAGACGGAGCGAACTCCGCGCCCTCGCGCCGCTTGTCCCAGTCGGCGTCGTACAAGGGAACGACCACCTCCTCGAAGGTTAGGCCGGATTGGCGGCATGCGAGCCAGCCGCGCAGCGACCAGGAGGAATAGGCCTTGTTACCGATGATGAGCTTCATGGACAAAGGCGTAACGGCCCCGTCCGATCGCTGCAACCGAACAAAAAAGGCCCGCCCGATGGAACCGGGCGGGCCTTTTTTCCATCACCGCCAGAGCGGATCAGCCAATGGCTTCAAGCACAGCTGCACGCAGTTCGGCGATTCCAATGCCGCCCTCGCTGGAGGTGGCCAGAATGTCGGGATGCGCGGCGGCGCGTTTGCGGGCCTCGATCTCGGTGCGGGCGATGACGTCGGCCAATTCGGTCGCCTTTACCTTGTCCGCCTTGGTCAGGACGATGCGATAGCTGACCGCCGCACGGTCGAGCATCTCCAGGATCTCGCGATCCACCTCCTTGATGCCGTGGCGCGAGTCGATCAGCACCAGGGCGCGCTTCAAGGCTTGGCGTCCGCGCAGGAAGTCGTTCACCAGGAAGCGCCACTGCTTGACCATGTCCTTGGGCGCCTTGGCAAAGCCATAGCCCGGCATGTCCACCAGCCGCAGCGTCGGGGGCGTGCCAACGTCGAAGAAGTTCAGCTCCTGCGTCCGCCCCGGCGTGTTCGACGTGCGGGCCAGACCGTTGCGGTTGGTCAGCGCATTGAGCAGCGACGACTTGCCGACGTTCGAGCGCCCGGCGACCGCGACTTCCGGCACGATCGGGTCGGGCAGGAATTTGAGCGCGGGCGCGGACTTCAGGAAGGTGACCGGCCCGGCGAACAGCTTGCGCGCCTGCTCGACCAGTTCCTCCGAGAAACCGGTGGGTTCCTCGGAGGGGGCAGGGGTGGGAAGCTCGCTCACTTGGCGACCGGCTGCTTCAGGCCCGGATGACGGGCGTAGAGCAGGCGCTGCTGGAGGATCGAGATGCAGTTGGTCGTGATCCAGT
This sequence comes from uncultured Sphingobium sp., assembly GCA_913773715.1. The sequence goes on along the minus strand of CAJYHD010000425.1, from coordinate 143 downwards.
AGACCTGCAGGCCGACCGCGAACGGCGCCATCACGAACATCAGCACCCAAGGCAGGATCGCGAAGACCTGCTTCTGCGCATCGTCCATCGGCTGCGGGTTCATCTTGAACTGGAAGTACATCGAGATGCCCAGCAGGATCGGT
>CAJYHD010000424.1 GCA_913773715.1 uncultured Sphingobium sp. | reverse complement strand
GTCACACCGCCGCCAGACCAGTAATCCTCGCCGACGATGTCGAACATAGTGATGACGTTGTCGCCCTGCGCAAGTGCACGTACGCCGGCAGCATCCTCGCTCCAACGGTCGAGAACGGAAGGTATGGTCAAGGCGGAGATCTTGCGTTCCGCCGGCACCGGCAAAGCGCCAGGGCGCGCCATCGCCATCAATCGGGGCATGTTACGCATTGGTCGGTTCCTGCATCCACGCCGGGGAGTCGCCCCACGGCTCCGGGTTCATGTCCATCTTGTCCCGCGCTTCGTTGGGCACCATGAAGCCCCCAGCGCCAGGGCCGCCAATCGCTTTGGCGAAGAACTCAGCCTGATCCTTCAGCGAGCCGCGCAGCAGCGCCGCCTCGTTGAACTTGGCGTACATGGTCTCGCGATCGGCATCGCTCAGCAGCGACGCCGCAATGGTTTCTTCCCAGGCGTTGAACCAAGGCAGCAGGCAGTAGGTAACCAAAAACAGCCCGAGCTGCTCGATGCCACTGCCCCAGCTGGTTTCGTCGAACATCAGCAGCGGTCGAGGCACGCCAGTGTAGCGGCTGACTTCCTCCGCCTGGTGTTTGCGCTGAGCGAGGCCCTCAGCATCCCGCCCGGTTGAGCCGAACGGGGTGACGTCCATACCTTCTTCGGCGACCACCCAGCGTCCGGCGTTGTCAGCACCAACGAACCGATCTTCGAACTGGCTGCGCAGATTCAGTGCCGCCTGCTCGCTGAGCGACTTCGGGTGCTTCAGCACACCGCCGACATAGGCCCCGTTACGCAACAGACGAGCCGCCGCCTCATCTGTGACCTGCGCCAGGCCCAGCGCCTCGGCCGCCACCTTCAGCAATCCATCGCCGGAGATGCCGTCGCTAGACCAGGGCGCCCGCAGGTGAAGGATCTCGTCGGCCTTAAACCGGCGTTTCGCACCCGTCTTCGGCTGATAGTCATAGGCCAAGCTGAAATCATCGCCGAGCGCCGGCTTAACCCGCGCCGGGTCCAAAGGCGCGAGAGCCTGGATGCCTCGCACGCCCGGCACCTTGTAGGCGTAGGCATTGCCGCGCAGCAGGGCACGGCCCTGCATGTAGCTCTTGAACTGGAACGGCGTCTGCCACTGGTTCGGCCGCACCCGCAGCAACTTCCAGACCGGGTGCTTGTCGGCCTTCTCGATCTTGTCGCCCACCCGGCGATGCAGGTTCAGCGGCAGCATGCCGATCGTCGAGGCAATCAGGTTGACCGCCCTGAAGAACGTCGCATTGGACAACGCCGACTGCTCTGTGACCGGCCTCCCAGCAGCGGAGGCATAGCCCCCGCGCAAATAATCTGGCAGCGCCTCGCTCTTCAGATTTACCGTCGAGTAAGCCTGCGGCACCACATCATGCCGCCGGTCGCGCGCCGTCCGCGCTCGCTGGATCGCAGCATGAAAGCCCAGCTCATCCAACATCAGAGCACCAGCAACCCGCGCTCTTCGTACACTGAAGGAGCATTGTCGTTACCGGCCACCGGATTCAGCTCGAGCAGCTTCGTCGCGTTCAAGCCGGCCATGAACGGGTCGATCTTGGCGACGCCGGAAGCATACTTCACGATCATCACCGTCTGACGTCCCTGTTCCTCTTTCGCGTTGCCGACACACCAATCCATCATCGGCGCGCCGCTGTGCAGCGCGCCACCGAACTTCATCTTGCGAGCCAATCCGACGACTGCGGACATCAGCCTGTAACCCTGTCCGATCGAGGTCATCTGCTCTTCGGCAATGCCGGCGCCAACGAGTGCGTCGACGAGGGCGCTGACGTTCTGAGGGTCCAAGCCGATGGCGCCCTTGCTGGGCAGCAAGCCACTTTCGTGGACCTGCTTCACGACGTCCACGATCTCGCGGATATCCTGCGGCACCTCGTAGCCGTCATCATCCTCATCCAAGGCGACGTTGGGCTCGACGGGATGACATATGACCAGGTCGCCATCAGCCTCAAAACTTTTCAGCGTTGATGCGATGGACTTGCGCAAGCGGAGCACATCAGGCCAAACCCACGCCTTGTACCAGTACAGCCACCGCTGCGTAACGCGTTCGCGGCCTGCAACGCACAACCCGAACAGATCGTCGAGGCCACCACCGTCTACTCCGACCACCGCCACTTCACAGCGCTGCAACAGCGTTTCCAGCGTAAGCGAACGGTCGGCACGCTGACCCCAGTAATCCGCACCACGCCAGCGATCCCGTCGTAGACGCAAGCCGATCTCAACGTTGAGATACTTTGCCAGCACCACCTGGATGCTTGCGGTATCCTCATCCTCGTCGATCTCGCCGCCGTTCGCCTTCTTCAGCTTTCCGGCGATGAACGCCTCGCTCACCGATCGCCCAAGGTTCGGATTGGTGACGTAAAAGTTCTCAGGCTTCAGATAGGCCTGCGCCTCGATCATGGCCTCCGGCCATTCGTAGAGCATGCCGAAGCAGGTTGGATCGTCGATCTTGCCGTCGCGCACGTCGCGAAAGTACGCCAGCTTGTCCTTGAACACCCCGGCCGGCGGCTCATCGCTATGCGTCGTCAGATAGACAACGAACCCCTCCGGCCGCGAAGCCAAGCCACCTGTCGCTTCCTCGAACATCGAGTCGGCGTCTGCCCGTTTGCCGAACAGCCATAACTCGTCGACCAGAATGAACCCCGCCTTCGTGCCGCCAACAGTCCCGCTGTCTGCGGCCACGACCTTCAGCTCGGCATTCGTGCGCCGATGCCGGATCGTTCGTTCGTTGGTGATGACATGAAACATGTCGATCAAGTCCGGGTCCGCACGCACCATCGCCGCAGCAGGCTTGAAGCTGTTGCCAGCGACCTTGATCGTCGGGGCCAGAATGATCAGCTCGGCGAGCTCGCGCCAGTTCCGGATCAGCGCAGTGATCATGATCGCGGCGGCTAGCGTCGACTTACCGTTCTTCTTGCTGATCAGCAGCATGAACTCGCTGATCAGTCGCTGGCCTGACTTGGCGTCGTAGGCGCCGAAGATCGCTTTGACGAAGTCGAACACGAACTGGTCGCAAGCTTCACCAAAGGTCGGACGCCCTGGGACGTCGACCATTCTCAGCGACTTAAAAACTCTCAGCGCCGCCTCCGCTTCATCGGGGAAGAGGGGCTCGAACGGCACCAGACTGCGCCGCTCCACTATCCGCTGTTCCCAATCGGGGCATGCGGTCGAGAACGTCATCAGTTGACCTGGCTCGGTGCCGCCGGCGGCTCATACAATCCTTGCTGCTCAAATGCGCGCAGCTCGGCCTCTGCCTTCTTACCCAGTTTGGACTTCGGCTTGGCCGCTGAAGGAGGCGCGCTGGCCTGACGGTGCGAAGCGTCGCGCATACGCAACTGATCAAGACGGCGCGCAAGCTCCCGCTCGGCACTGACGTTGCCGGCCTCTGCCTGGGCGTTCAGCCGGACCAGCTGCGTCATCTCGAGCCGCAGCAGCGCCGTGCGGCGCTTGGCGCACTCGGAAAAATATACCTTGCGCAGGGTGGGTGAGGAGAGGCCGACGAGGTCCGCTGCTTCCTTCACCCCTAGCCCGCGAGCGAAGGCCAGCAGTACGCGATCTGACGTCTGTTTATTCCAAACGACCTCCGGCCGCCCCGGTCCCTCACGGCGCGGCATGACCGGTTCACCGAACAGATCGGTCGCCGGATGTTGGTCGCTCAAGAAAAAAATCTCCGAATGAGAGGGGCGGCGGTGCAGGAGCCGATCACCCCCCGGACTTTCGACCACCCCCCTGGGGTCACCGACCGCCGCGAGCTCGCTTCGCCTTCGCCTCGGCCGTCTTCCGATTGTGGCACCCGGTGCAGTACCAATGCGCCTGCTCAAGGGGCGGGAGGTCTGCGCCGCCGTCCTTGCGCTCGATCGCGTGATCGAGGATCAGCCGCTTGATCGAGCCGCACACGATGCACCATACGCCACCTTGGCGAGCGATGGTCCAGTCGCGGTGCTGCTGCCGATAGGCCCGCCATGATGCCGAATTGTAGAAGCTTTCCGTCATCTTCGGCATCGCAGCCACCCTGGGCGGCAAAGAGCTAAGCCGTGATGGCATCCCGGTCAGCTTGCCCATGCGACATCCGAAGAGTGACAGGCAGCGATAGCAGTTGAAGCCGCCTCACGGTTAGGCTTCTCCTGCGCGTGCGGTCCAGCGCAGCGGTGTCACCCACCGCCATCGCCGCCTGCCTAAGTTTGGGAGAGGAGCGCTGAACCGGACGCACCAACCTCAGCGTGCCCAAGGCATACCCCCATTTTCACCGGAAACGGTCATCCTATTTTTACTACCGGAATCCGGAATACCCTTGACGCCCTCCGGTGCAGGAAACTGCTGTTTGCGGCGTCCTGAAGCAGAACTGACATCATGCCTGCGACAATTGAGACTGCTCCATGGCCATCGCCACGCGCTGGATCCCGCGCGAGTATGCCGCCCGCATCGATTCGCCGGTAGCGGGCAGCACCTGCCGCCGCGCTAGATTATAGAGCTCGCCACCCATACGCCGCCACACCAGGTCCCAGCCAAAGCCATCGGGCCCAGGCCACCGCTGCATAACGATCACACGTCCCACAAGGGCGCGGTGCCGCTCAGGGACGGCATTGGCGAGGGGATGCTCGCCGGTCAGCATAAGCTCCACAAGGTTGACGTTGCGGCGCGTCAGCTGCGGCGAGGGCGGCACGTCGTCTGGATAGTCGGCCTGCAGGTCACGTACGATCGTAGGCCATCCGGTCCGCGTTCCCGCCGCCAGGAAGCCCCGTTCCCGATCGGGCAGCGCGAATAGATACTCGACTGCGGCGGTAAGCGTATCCTCCGCCTCCTGCCAAGTCACACCCGATCCCGGATTTCTGCTATTCCTCATCTTGCCACCCTTCCAGCTAAACCGACCAATCGAACCGGATGGAAGGCAACCTTCCAAACTCGCGACTTGCCCAAACCCTTAATATTCTGCGCTTTCTCACGTTCTCCACTTCTCTCCCGATCACCTTTTGGAAGGGAAGGAAGGGAAATAGAGGTAACTTGCTCATGAGACTTGTTCTGTTGCCTCACATGGGGACCTATGCGGATTTGCCTTCCGTCCCTTCCATACGCGCGCAAGTGCCTGCAATACCTTCATAATCTCCCCTCCAACCCGCCCGGAGGCTCCAACCTGCACCCTTCCGCGCGGAAGGCAATCAGGGGGCAAGGGGCCGCCTAACCTGCTCATAACGCGGCCTAATCGTCGAAGCTCGGCCCATCGTCATCATAGTCCGAAGGAAGGTTGTCAGGCTCCATTTCACGCGGCTTGCCGGGCCATTCACCCCGCGCGACGTCCTCGATGTTGACGCCGGCACGAGGCTGGACACCCAGCCACTTCACGCCGTTGCTGACTGTGGACTTGAAGCCCTTGTCCTCCATGGCGCCCTTGAAACCCTTGATGTGCCACCCGGAGCCGCCGGCGACCTCGCTCCACGCCTTGTAAAGCTTGTGCAAATCGCCGGCCGACACCCGTACTCGATCGGTGTCCTTGCTGACCTCGCATAGCTCCGATAGGAAGCGGCCGAGTTCATCCGAGGACTCTCGATAGGCCTGTGTCGCCATGCGGACTTGTTCGGGGATGATCAGCCCGTGTTCGCGCCAGTCCAGCAGCCCTGCGATCATTCGATTGAGGATGCCGCTGGCCTCGCCCTTCAGCGTGTCAGGCAGTGAACGGTCGATATCCTCCTCGGCGATGATCGTATCCCAAGGCACCAGCTGCATGCGTGCCCACATGCCGTGCGATACGTCCTTCACGATCGGCCGCGTGTTGCCCGAGACCGTGATCTTGAAGTCGGGAAAGAACTCGAAGAAGCCCTTGTTCAAGTGCCGCGCCTTGACCGGATCGCCGCCTGTCAGCTGCTTGATCAGGCCATCGTTGAACTTCATGCCCTTCTGCGGTTCGCTGACGCGCAGCAGGCGCACGCCTGGCAGTTCGGCCAGATCGGGCGTGGCTTGGTCGCCGCGGCGCTGGCCGCCGCTGTCGAGCAGCGACTCGATGCCGATCGCGCCCGCATAGTCGCCCGCCATGAACGCCATGGCCTCTACCCACGTGCCCTTGCCGTTGCGGCCCTGGCCGTAGAAGAACGCCATCTTGTGCTCGGTGGTGTCGCCCGTCAGCGAGTATCCGCCCCACTGGTGCAGGAACCGCCGCATGGCTTCGTCCGGCTGCACGGAGTGAATGAACTTGTCATAGGCGTCGCATTTGGCCGCTGGCGAGTATTTCACCGGCGCCAGCTTCGTAATCAGATCCTCGCGCCGATGGTCCGACTTCTTGATCGACCATGCGCCCGTGCGCCACGCGCTCTTGCCGGCCGCGACGTCGGCGCTAGATCGCCGCTCCGGCCTCCGCGCCAAGCGCAGCGTGCCGTTCATGACGTTGATGGCCAACGGATCGCGATCGAACGCGTCGGGCCGTACCACGACCTCCAGGAAGCCCTTGATCCATTTCAGCATGCGCCCGGGCATGCCGCCAGCCTCGCTGGACTTCGCCCAAGCCGCGATTTTGTGGCTCCACAGCTGCTTGCCGAGAACGACGTCCATCGGCTCGAGCGCTTCGATCCAGTCGCGGCAGGCCTCTTCCGTCCAGTCCGGACGCGCCGGCCGCAGCCCTGCCAGGTAGAACTCGTACGATGTCGTCCCATGAGCCTGGGCCCAGCTTTCCAATTCACGCATGTCCTTGTCGGACAGCATCGGAGCTGGGTACCCGCTGGCTGCCACGAGCGCGGCTTCGTTCCGGATCGCCCGCACGGTGACCGCCATGGATTGCATCAGCTCGGCCGGCACAGCATCCTTTTCTTCGGAGAGCAGCTTCCAGCGCCGGGTATCCCACCAGAACCAGCCCAGCTCAGGGCAGAAGCGGAAGTCCGCGCCAAATCGCACCAGCCATCGTTCGGCATTGCCAAGATCGGTCAGCGGCAACCGCGCACACAGCAGGTCGCCATCGGGATCGACTGCCGCCTTGATCCGCCGCCCCGCACCCCCTGATGATGATGGAACGGAACCGCCCACGTCGGAACTGTCGCCGTCATGTTCAGGGGGCGCGGGACCATCGTCCGCGCCGCTAAAGGGATTGCGCGTTGACATGATAGCTCAGATGACCGGTCGCGCCTGCAGCTGTTGAAGAACGGCAAGGGCGGCATCGTAGGCCGCCTGCCAGCGTTTCGCAGTGTGACTACCGCAGCTGAAGCTGCGCTTTCCGTTACGGTACTCTGGAACAACCTGATCACCGATCTGGATTGCGCGCGCGTGAAGCTGCTTGCTCGATGTCGGGGAAGTGGGTGCAAGCGTCTCGGCAAGAGCCACAGAGCCGTTTTGCACAAAGCGGCGCAGCGCGGGCAGCAGGGCTGCGACCATGTCCTGCGTCAGGTGCATGCGCGTGGACGCGTTGCCCTCGAAGTCTTTCTGCACGCCTAGCCACACGGCAGCTTCGTTGGCCAAGCTGCTATCCTGGATCGAGCACTCCGACCCGTAGCGATCCATGAAGTCCGCGCGCGCAAAACCCCGGCCAGTCCGCTTGATCTCCAACTCCATCACGCCGCAATCCCCATCCCGTCTCTTGTCTCGCTCACCCGCGGCAAGCCGCCGTACGCAAGCATGGCCTTGAGCCGCTCGCCTGCGCCCGCAGCCACTTCGATCGTCACCCGCTCGCCGAGCAAACGCAGCTCGCTAAGAGCAGCCTGCGACCAATCCAGCACGCAGAGTCCATCGCCAGCGGCGGCCAACCAATCGAAAGGCGTAGCATGCAGGCGCACCCGCATTCGTGGCCGCTCGGCCGCCAGTGCCCGGTGCAGATCATCGACCAGATCCATGCCGAGCGCCCAGCCCATGCCCGTGCGTAGCGCCCATTCGTTTCTCGCATGACTGGCCAGCGCGGCCACATCGACCAGTTCGCCATCGCGGCGCACCGCCAGCAGCAGACGCCGATGCGGGCCCGTCGGCTCCCAACCTGAGGCGCTGAGCGTCACCTGGGCTATTCCGACGTCGCCGGCGCCCGTAAGCTGCGCGACGAAGCGACGATCCGCCCCCATCGCACAGAGGCGCTGGAAGGCCGAAAACGGCATGCGGGCTGCTCCCTCGAGT
>CAJYHD010000423.1 GCA_913773715.1 uncultured Sphingobium sp. | reverse complement strand
CGATGAACCACAACCTGCTCTTTTCCCGCTTCATTTCCGGCAATCGGGACGAGCCGCCCGACATTGACGTCGATTTTGAACATGAGCGCCGGGAAGAGGTGATCCAGCACATCTATAATCGTTATGGCCGTGAGCGGGCCGCCATTGCCGCGACCGTTATTCATTACCGGCCTCGCAGCACCGTTCGGGAAGTCGGCAAGGTATTGGGTCTCTCTGAAGATGTGACCTCGCAGGTAGGCCGCACCGTATGGGGCAGTCATTCGAACGGTATGGAAGAAAAGCGGCTGAGCGACGCAGGTCTCGACCTGTCCAACCCGCTTGTCATGCGCCTCAAGGAGTTGGTCGATCGGCTGCTGGAGTTCCCGCGCCACCTTTCCCAGCATGTTGGCGGTTTCGTGCTGACGCAGGATCGGCTCGACGAAACCGTCCCGATCCACAAGGCCGCGATGGATGATCGCACCTTCATCGAATGGGACAAGGACGATATTGACGCGCTCAACCTGATGAAGGTTGATGTTCTGGCGCTGGGCATGCTCACATGCATCCGTAAAGGCTTCGAGATAATGAAGAAGAACGGTCTTGGCGACCTGACTTTGGCCACCGTACCGACGGAAGTGCCAGCTGCTTATGACATGCTCTGCAACGGCGACAGCGTGGGCGTATTCCAGGTAGAGAGCCGGGCGCAGATCAACATGCTCCCGCGCCTGCGGCCTCGCAAATTTTATGATCTCGCGGTTCAGGTCGCGATCGTTCGCCCTGGACCGATCGAAGGCGACATGGTCCATCCCTATCTCAAACGCCGGGCAGAGGAACGGGATGGCAAGCCCAAAAGTTGGGAATTTCCGTCTCCCTCCAAGCTATATCCGGCAAATGAACTGGAAGGCGTTCTTGGCGAAACTTACGGCGTGCCATTGTTTCAGGAACAGGCGATGAACCTAGCCATTACCGCTGCTGGTTTCACGCCTGCTGAAGCAGATGAACTACGTCGCGCGATGGCGACCTTCCGTAACGTCGGCACCATCGGCGAACTGGAGGGCAAGATGGTGGGCGGCATGGTGGCGCGTGGCTATGAACGTGAGTTCGCCCAGCGCTGCTATGACCAGATCAAGGGCTTTGGCAGCTATGGCTTTCCCGAAAGCCACGCGATCAGCTTTGCGCTGCTGGTCTATTGCTCGGCCTGGATGAAGTGCTTCCACCCTGCCGTCTTTGCCGCCGCACTGCTGAACTCCCAGCCGATGGGCTTCTACGCTCCAGCCCAGATCGTGCGCGACGCGATCGAGCATGGCGTAGTCGTGCGCGGGATCGACGTCAACGCCAGTAATTGGGACAATGGGCTGGAGCCGATCGCGGCGGATGATCCCGACGCGGAAAGGCGCTGGCTTCCCGTCAATCATCGCTGGGGGGATATCGTGCCAAAGAACAGGCGAGATGGTGCTTTCGCCATGCGCATGGGCTTTCGCCAGATCGATGGGTTTCGCGAGGAGTGGGGCAGGGCGATCGCCGCAGAGCGTCTTGCCGGTCCTTTCCGCGATATGCAAGATCTGGCCCGGCGCGTTCGCATGCCACCACCCGAAGACAAGGGCGGCCTGCCCGTCCTGCTTCCCACTCGCGCGCTCAACCTGCTGGCCGACGCGGATGCCTGCAGGTCTCTTGGTCGGCCCCGACGCGAGGCAGCGTGGGATGTGCGCCGCATGCCGATTGGGGAGCTACCGCTTTTTGCCGCTGCACAAGCGAAGGAATTGGGCAAAGAAGCGGATGCAGCTCTGCCTGCCATGCCGCTATCTGAAGAGGTGGCGGCCGATTATCATGTTACCCGCCTCTCACTCAAACAGCATGTCATGACTTTCCTCCGTCCGGTCTTCGCACAGGAAGGCGTTCTCTCCAGCGCGGAACTCGATCATGTGAAGGACGGCAAGCGCGCAAAAGTCGCGGGCGTCGTGCTGGTGCGTCAGCGTCCGGGCAAGGGTAATGCGATCTTCGCCACGCTGGAGGACGAGACGGGTATCGTGAATATCCTGCTATGGGCGCGCATGTTCGAACGCTATCGCCGCCCGCTAATGGCGGCCCGCCTGATGGAAGCACATGGCGTCGTGCAGCGGGTGCGTGAAGGCGGCGTCGATGTCATTCATCTGATGGCCGACCGCATCATCGACCGCACGGCTGAAATGGCGCGCCTGTCGGAAGATCATGCCGCCCGGATCGATGCCGGGGCAGGGGACAAGGCGGTCCATCCGCATCTGCACCGCATCCCTCGGCACGGCCATCCACGTAATGTCAGGATATTGCCAGCGTCACGCGATTTTCATTAGCCACCACCGGCCTTACGGGCCAATGTTTCCGCCGCGAAATCCGGCACGCCTGCGCGCATCAATATCTCGCGCGTTCTCAACGGCCGGGTACCGCAAAGCATCATCGACCAGCGCCCATCTCGCCGCATCAGCAGCGCATCGCCATGCCACTTCCCCTGCGACCATAAGCTTAGGGCATAATCGCCGCTGAGGTAAATGGCGTGGACATCGACGGTACCGGGCCAATTGGCGAGGCTCTGCTCAACCATTTGCCGCACCGCGTCCTTATCGAGTGCCTGATTGGGAATGCAGCCAACCAGTGACACGAGCGCAATCAGCGTCCACGGCTGCAGCCTAGCCACGGATCAGCTTCCGCAACTGCGCAACGGAGTTCGCAGGCGGGCCATTGGGATCGAGCATTTCAACAAATGCGCCACTCCGATCGACCAGCAATACGCCTGCGGTATGATCGATAGTGTAATCACCACCGGGCAAAGGCACCTTTTCCACATAGATGCCAAAGCGTTTTTCCAGATCCTGCAACTGCTTGGGCGTTCCCGTCAGCCCTATGATCGGCGCCTCGAACAGGGACAGGAATGCCGCGATATCCTGCGGCCTGTCATGCTCGGGATCGACCGAGACGAAGAGGATCGACAGCTTCCTTCCATCCGGCCCAAGCGCCTTGTAGAGCGCCGCCATCTGCGCCATCGTCGTGGGGCACACGTCCGGGCAGCGCGTGAAGCCAAAGAACATAGCATAGGGCCGCCCTTCAAAGGTCCGGTTCGTGACCGTCCGTCCTTTGACATCCATCAGGCTGAAGGCGCCGCCGCGTTGGGCAGTCCCATGTTCCGAATCCCTACAACCCGATATTGCGCTCAAGCCGAGCAGCATCGATAGGATCAAAGCAGCGGATCGTATCATGGAACTCCGCTCTCATATCAGGATGCAGAAAATGGTCGCGGAGACAGGATTCCTCCAAATTTTTCCCGAACCGCTAAGTCGTTGATTTCACGTCAACGAACAACTCATCTTTCTGCGAGTTGCACAGCTATGGGTACAAAAGGGTGCGCTAAATGGCAAGCGGCTGATGATCGATCGGCGGCATTTTTCAACCGCCGATCGACGACAAATCCCGACCGTGGATCTTACCCGGTCCCATCACAGGACTGTGGGCCGACGTAGTCTTACTCCCCGTCACCCATCCGTTCGGCGCATCGCGCCACCCAGTCGCGGATCGCCGGGTCGGCGGGCATCATGTCGGTAAACCAGAAGAACGGCGAACTGCACAGCATGTCAGCGGAGGAGAAGCGCTCGCCGAGCAGCCAAGACCCTTTGCGGAGTGGCTCGGCCAGTCGCTCGATCATCGTATCGAAGTCGCGCAGACCGGCGGCAATCGCGGGATGGCTGACGTTCGCCCACTTCAGGATCAGCAGCGGTTCGATGACGCCCTGATAGTAGGACAGCCACGACAGATAGGCGCCGCGCCGAGCCTCGCCGGGTAGCGGCCCGAGCCCGGCATCGGGATAGGCGTCCGTCAGGTAGAGCATGATCGCGCCGCGCTCGCGCACCGCATCCTCGCCGTCGATGAGGTACGGGACCTTGCCTTCCGGGTGCGGATTGGCGGGATCGCGGCCGCCAGATCCGTCCTGTCGCGCGATGGTCACCTCACGCATCTCGATGTCGGCACCGAGTATCCGGACGAGTGCGACGACCGTGTCGGACCGGGAGTTGGGCGAGTAATAGAGGGTGCGCATCGGCTTGCTCCTTGCGTTGGATGACGCCGTCACTCTACGAAGGTATTCCTGACAGTTTCGGGCAGTAGGAATGGCACGATCCGATCGGTTGATGCGGTTGCTCGACGCGTTGCGGCGGCTACCCAAGCCAGTGACGGCAACCCGCCTCGCCGCGGAGACCGAGGTCTCGACGCGGCAACTCTACCGCGACATCGCGACGCTGCGCGCGGGCGGCGTGCTGATCGATGGAACGGCGGGCTACGGCTACACGCTGACCGAAGACCCCGCGCTCCCGCCGCAGAGTTTCTCGCGCCTAGAGATCGAAGCGCTGATGCTCGGGGTCGCAAGTCTTGGCGATCTTGGTGACGACACGTTGACGACGGCGGGACGCAATGCGCTCGCGCGAATCGTCGCCACCTTGCCCGACCGGCAGGCGCGGCAAGCCGCACACGCGACGATGCGATCGTGGCGCCCGCCGGAGCTCCGCGCTGCCATCACGATCGACCTCGATCTGTTGCGCGAAGCCTGCTGGGACGAGTTCAGCGTCCGGATCGCTTATCGGGACGTGAAGGGGCGACGGACCGAGCGCGAAATCCTGCCGCTCGGCATGTCCTACAGCCCGAAGACGCTGATGCTGGTGGGCTGGTGCCTGTTGCGCGAGGCGCATCGGACGTTCGAGGTGCCGCGGATCGAGGCGCTGCAGCGTGGCAGACACAGTTTCCGCCCGCGCCGCGTGCAGCTTCTGCGCGATTATGTCGTGCTGCGGACGGCGGAATGGAAGCGGCAGGACGAACAGGCGCGGACTTCGTCGTGACAGCTTCGCCCGCATGGCCTAGCTTCGTCCGATGGCATCCGGCGACTGGACCGATCAACAAAATGACGCGATCGTCGCCGACTACTTCGCAATGCTGGCCGATGATGAGGCAGGCCGCCCCTACAGCAAGGCCGAGCATAACCGCCGGTTGCAGGCGGTGATCGGAAGGCCGCGCGGGTCAATCGAATACAAGCATCAGAATATTAGTGCCGTCCTGAAGGGGCTCGGTGAGGATTGGATCCCCGGCTACAAGCCCGCCTTCAACTTCCAGGGCTCGCTGGTCGATGCCGTGGCGCGCTGGCTGGCTAGGCATCCGACGTGGCTGTCACCCGAGACGCGCCTGTCGCCAGCCGGAGAACCGTCGCCGTCGCGTGTGCGGGAAGTCCCGACCCTGTGGATCGGCCCGCCGCCGACGCTCGGCAACGTTCCGCCCCCGGACGAACTGGAACAGATGCAGCATATCGCCCGGCGCTTCGACGTGGCGGAGCGCGATGCCCGCAACCGTGCGCTCGGTCGCGGGGGCGAAGAGCGTGTCGTCCTCCACGAACGATCGTCGCTTGCCGCGGCCGGACGTAGCGATTTGGCCGATCGCGTCCGCTGGGTTTCGGACCAGGATGGCGATGGCGCCGGCTATGACATCGCTAGCTTCGAGATCGATGGTCGTCCTCGCCTTATCGAGGTGAAGACCACCAATGGATGGGAGCGCACGCCCTTTAGCATCAGCCGCAACGAACTGGCCGTGTCGGAAGAGCATCGCCGCGATTGGTGCCTTGTGCGGCTCTGGAACTTCGCCCGAGATCCACGCGGATTCGAGTTGCGGCCGCCGCTGGACGCGCATGTGTCACTGATGCCGACCAGTTTTCAGGCCAGCTTTAGGGATTAAGGCTGGGCGCCAATCACGGATAGCGCGTGCTTGACGAACTGGTCCTTCTCGCCGACCGGCGCGACAAGTGCAGCGCCTCGCGCGCAAGGTCGGGCGAGCCGCCGCGCGTGATCATCCAGGCGGCGAGGTACGGTGCCGCGAGGCAGCCGCCGGCCGTGGCGACGTTGCCGTGCGCGGCGAAGTGGGCGTCGATGACCGTGACGCCGGCCTCGACGACCCACGGCTTGCTGGTGAGATCGGTGCAGGCCGGCAGGTCTACGATCAGCCCCAGCTTCGCCAGCAGCAGTGTGCCCGAACATTGCGCCGCAATAAGCTGTCGCGCCGGATCGAGGCGCAGGCGGGCAAGCATCGCGGGATTGGCGGCGATCTCGCGTGTGCGATAGCCGCTGCCGATCAGGACCGCGTCCGCCTCCTCGACGAATTCGAGCGGCCGTTGACGGTGGATGATGACGCTGTTCAGCGACGTCACCGTCTCGGTCGGCGCGGTGATGTGCGCGGTCCAGCCTTGCGAGCGCAGCCGGTTGAGGATCGCGGCGGCGACGAAGGAGTCGAGTTCGTTGAAGCCGTCGAAGGTCAGGACCGCGACCTGCATCACCCTTGCGTCCGCC
>CAJYHD010000422.1 GCA_913773715.1 uncultured Sphingobium sp. | reverse complement strand
CAAGGCCAAGTCGATGGCCTTCCTCCAGCAGCATTTCGGCAGCTCCGCGGAATGGTACCACGCCATCGCGCGCGGACAGGATGACCGACCGGTCAACCCCAACCGGGTCCGCAAGTCGTCCGGCTCGGAGACCACTTTCGACCGCGATCTGATCGAAGCAGCGGAGATCGAGGCCGGAGTGCTCAAGATGGCGGATGATGTCTGGGTGTGGTGCGAAGGCCGTCAGGCGTTCGGCCGCACGGTCACGGTGAAGGTCAAATATGGCGACTTCCACCAGATCACGCGCCGACGCAGCCAGCCGATGGTCGTCGCGACGCGAGAGGCGCTGCACCAGGCCGCGCTTGACCTGATCCGATCGGTCCTGCCGACCCAGAAGGGCATTCGGCTGGTCGGCGTGACGGTATCCAACTTTCCTGAGGCGCAGACCGAGGCGGTCGACGAACTGCCGATCTTCGTGGAGGCGGCGGCGTGATGCTCGACCTGTTCGATGCGCCCGCTTTGCTCGGCCTCACCACCCGCCGTGATCTGATCAGCCTCACGGAAGAGCGGATGCTGATCGATCGCATCGATGCGACCGACCTGTCGCCCTTCAGGTTCCAAGGCTGGACCGGCAAGCGACTGACCACGTCGTTCGGATGGAGCTATGATTTCGAAATGGGGCGGCCCAAGGACGCTCCACCGATCCCGGACTGGCTGCGGCCGTTTCGTGACCGGGCGGCCAGCTTTGCGGGTCTCGATGGCGACGCTCTGATCCAAGCGCTATTGATCCGCTACGATCCCGGCGCAGGGATCGGCTGGCACCTAGACCGTCCGATCTATGGGCATGTCCTTGGCATTTCGCTTGGCGAACCGGCCGTCATGCGTTTTCGGAAGCGGCGTGCCGACGGGTTCGATCGCGTTTCAGTGCCTCTCGATCCGCGCGCGGCCTATCACATGAGTGGGCCTGCCCGGTACGATTGGGAGCACAGCATTGCTCCGCTGACGCGACCGCGCTGGTCGATCACGTTCCGGAGCGTCGCGGCGCGAACATGACGAGCGAGACACAGTAGTGCCAGTGCAGCTTTGCGAAATCCATCGGTGATATCGGCAAGGCGTATCGGCTCGCGTTCGCTCCAATAATATGCGCTGCCCGCTCGGCATCGGGCCATTACTGCCATTCACGGTCGCAGCCTTGCTGACGTGCGATCAAGAACGAGCATCGCGCTCACCGGATATGTGGGGACGGACCCGATCGACCGGCGGCGCGCTGCAGATACCGCCGGTTCTCGGCCGCCTGCGCCGTCGCCTCCGCCAGTGTCGCCGGGGCCAGCCGGGCCAGTTCGGCCGCCGCCACCTTGTCGGCCAGAGCCACCGCCGCGCGCCGGTTGCGCTCGCCGACCGTAATGGCGCTGCCGGGGTGCAGATTGGCGTCATGCGCCTCCCGCCAACTGACGACGAGCGGGTGCGATGCGACGAGCGGCACGACCGGGGTGCTCACGCTCATGGCCGCCGCTGCGGGAGGCTCGGTCTTCGGCGCCATCGACGCGGCTGGCGTTGGCAATGGTGCGGGCGACGTCGTAGGCTCGATCGGCGGACGTGGAGGTTCGGTCGCGGGTGGCTGGGCAACCGGTGCCGTCCGCTTTTCCTGCGACTGGCGGATGCCCTCCAGCCGGCGCTGCGCGTCTTTCGACTGCAATGCCTCCGGGGTGACACCGAGCCAAGCCGCATCGGTATCGCCGAGGATGATGCTGTCGTCCTGCCGGTGGACCGGGATATTCGCGCGAGCGATCTCGTCGATTGCGCGGTGAACCTGCGGCCGCGCCTGCCGCGTCGCCGCCTGCTGCTCCAGACCCTTGTCCCGGGCGTTGCGCAGCCGGCCCTGCACGTCGGGATCGGCGATGTAATGGTGCAGCCCATCCTGAAGATCGCGCCCGTCATGCGCGAGCGTCCATTTGCCGCCGGGGTCTGCGGGGATGGTAAGGATTCCGGGCTCCGCCTTTACGGCCTCGACGAGCCTGGCGACCAACCGGTTCTGCTGATCGCGGATCCGGTCGAGCTCCTTCATCTGCGCCGCTGATGCCAAGTCGAGCATTCGGCGGTCCAGATCGTTGATCTTGAACGGTTCGGTCCGACCATCGCGCCGCGTGATACGGCGACGGAGGCGCCGAATTCGTACCAGCCAGTCGTCGACCTCGGCGCTGGCCAGGGCCTTCGCTGCAACCGGCATCTTGGCCGACGGCGCAGGTGCGGAATCCGGCTCAGCCGTCCCGGTCGTCGGCGGCGCGGAATCTTCCACCGTCTGGTGCTGGCCGGTTTCCTTTTTCGGGGCCGCAGGGATCGCCGGGTGTTCGATCGCGGCGTTCTCGCGCCGTCGGATCGCTGTCTCATGCAGCATCTGGAATGTCATTTCGATCCGTTCGCGACCGATCTGGGCATGGTCCGCCAACGACTTGGCGAATGCGACGTCGGGCGCGAAGGCCTTTTCGAGGTCATCGAGATAGGCGTGCGCGTCCCGCTCGCGTTGTATGAGCGCCTCGTACCGGGGGTGCCCCTCGGGATCCTTGCCCTTCGCCCGCAACTTGTCGGCCAGATCGTCGGCATAGCCGCGCATCTTCTCGGCGGTTTGTTCGGCGTTGCTGCGGGCCATCGGATGCTGGATCGTGAGGATCACATCGGCGGTGCGCGCTTCCGCGCGCCGCTGTGCCAGATCGCGCGCAAGGTCCGCGAGGAAGGTGCTTCGCGCCGGCCCTTCGACACTTGTCCGACGCAGGTCGGCGACCCGCTCGTTGTCGGCTTTCTCGATCTCGTCATGTCGCTTGAGCAACGCGGCCATCCGCGCCCACCAGCCCTTTTGAGCGTTTTCGACGTCCTTTTCGGGCGCGGCGCCACATGCCGCAATAAACGCGAGCCGGCGACCGAGGTGCTCCTGCGGCTCGGCGTCGATCCCCATGTCCGCATAGGAGCGCGGATCGTAGCGCCGCGGCGATCCGATCGCTTCCAGCTCCGCGTTCACCGCGTCGGCGAAGCGCGTCCGCATGTACATGGGCCAGTCCTTGTGACGGACCTCGGCACATTTCTTCTGGCGATGCGGATAGCTCCGTCGCCGGTTACGCGACGCGGTCCGCTTCTCCGCCACGATGGCAAAATCCCATTCGCCGTCGATCCGCTCGCACGGACGGTCGTAATAGAGCAGATGGAAATGCCAGTTGCGCTCGTTGTTCGCGGCGGTCGGCGCGTGCAGC